>JBHAFN010000081.1:0-22478 GCA_041856105.1 Bacillota bacterium | reverse complement strand
TTTATTAAATGAGCTTCACATCTATGACAAGCTGGAATTAATCGGAACCTTAAAAACAATTCGCCATATTTATCAAGATGAATATGGTGAACTGTGTATTGATGAAAATCATTATTCCGATATCATCGACTATGAAGCGGAATATGAATTGTTTGATTATAAAGAAGATAA
The DNA here is from genome assembly GCA_041856105.1 of Bacillota bacterium. Classification (GTDB taxonomy): domain Bacteria; phylum Bacillota_I; class Bacilli_A; order Erysipelotrichales; family Erysipelotrichaceae; genus UBA9076. The sequence goes on along the minus strand of JBHAFN010000081.1, from coordinate 22,307 downwards.
ACTTGAACATTTTAAAAACATTTTAAAAAAATGTAATATTGAATATATTCCTAACCGACTAAGTAAACTGAAAAGATTTAAATTATCCATGGAAAAAGCGGATTAACCGAAAAAAGCGGATTAACCGCTTTTTTTATCATATAATATAGTCGGGAGGCATTTATGGAACTGTTAAATACATATCAAAAATGGATTAAAGATTTCCCCTTAAACAATAAAGAACTGATTATAGAAAAAGATGTATTTACCGTTAAGACCGATTATGCGCTTGCCAAGGTGATTTTTTATCACCTGGAGGTAGAAGTGATCGAACTTAATATAACCAATATAAAGGATAATGAAATAAAGTTTTTTCTTCATTTTGAATTAAATGATTTAAAACATGCCGAAGACTTATTTTGCGAGATGATGGAAAGTTTGGATAAGCTTAAGGATAAACAAAAAACGACGGTTTTATTGTGTTGTACAAGCGGTTTGACCACCAACTTCTTTGCCAATAAATTAAATGAAGCCTCTCTTTCTCTATCCACTCCTTATCAATTTGACGCAGTTTCCTATCATGATTTATATGCGAAAAGTCCGGATTATGAAATTATTTTATTAGCCCCGCAAATTGCGTATATGCATAAAGAAATAAAAAAGATTTTGAAAGAAAAATTAATAATTGTCATCCCTGCCGCAGTATTTGCGTCTTACGACAGTTTTAAAATAATTGAATTAATTATCGAAACCAAACAGGTTAAAACGATTCCCGATAAAATTCAATTCGAACCGGCAGCCGGAGAATTCGGAAGATATATGACTATATGTGTCATTAACACAGAAAGAAGAACCAATATCGCTTATTGCGTTTATGATGAATGTACGGAATTGGAATCGGGAAAAATCTTAAAAGAGAAATATGAATTATCTGATATTGAAGACTTGTTGGACGTGGCGCTAAGCAAATATCCGCATACGGATAACGTATATATCAGTACTCCCGGAATGGTAAGCAACGGCATTTTAACTTTCCCTTTCTTTAATATATATGATTTAAATATCGTGGAAAAATTGGAAAAAAAGTACAAAAGGAATTTTTCCGTTTGTAATGATGCCAACGCCGTAGCCAGAGGATATTTCGAAGATCACAAAGACGAAATGAACAACTTCGTTTTATATTATAATCCTTTAAGAAATACCGTAGGAGGAGTAGGGATAATTTTAAATAATAAGCTTTATAACGGAAATAACGGATTGGCAGGAGAAGTGCCCTATATTCAAAGAATAATCAATTACAGCGATAAATTGGAAAATCTTGCGATTACCCCTCAGGGACAAGTCGAACTTTCCACAAAGCACCTGTTATTAATCATTTCCTATTTTTCTCCGGATCAGGTGGGCTTATTCAATCCTATGGTTGTGGATATTGATGAAGTGGTTGCCGAAATAGCTAAGTACATTCCGAAGAATTTAATTCCGAAGATAGTGCAAATAGATGATTATTTGGATTCCATGTCATGGGGGACAATATTGCTCGGCATGGAAGATCTGTATCAAAGAGGGATAAGTATAAAATAGATTTCTAATTTATTTGTTTTTGTTTATTTATAAACATAAAAGTAACCATTAAGGCGATAAGCGCAAAAGCGAAAGATAAAACAAAGGGAAAAACAATGTTAATCTTAAAGATATAGCCGGAAACCGCGGCGCCGATAATCATCGCCATGGACTTAATGCCGTTTAAATAGCCTAAAACGGCAGATTGGTTTTCTCTTTCAGTATTTTTAATACATATATTTTGTAAAATAGGCAGATGCATGGTATCTATAACCATGATAACAATACCGATAACGATAAATACATAATAATTATCCGCTTTTAAAATGAAACCTATGTAAAACATTACCAATACCGATAAATAAGCTTCAATCCGATGATAAACTTTTTTGGATTCTTGAATTTTTAAGGTTAAAAATAAATTTACAAATAACGATAAAAACCCGACGACACCTTTAGTAATTCCGTTGATCAGCGGTGAAACTTTTAAAACGTTAATCAAATAATATGCATACATTTGCGTCAAGGATGTGGAAGATATAAACAGACAGAAAGTTAATGTCAAAACGAATAATTGATACGTATTAAGTTTAACGTTTGTATTGAACATCTTTTTATTTATATCTATTTTGTTATCCGTATTTGCGGAAACCATAAAAAACAAAGCAATTCCCGATGCAAACAAAACGACTACTTGCGATACTAAAGAATAGTAAACATTAAAATTACCTAAATATCCCCCTATAAAATATCCGACAGTTCCTCCAACCGTAAAAAATGTAGAAAGTTTGGTAATGTAAACCGCTTTTTCATCTTCCTTACTCGTTAAAACAAAATAATAAGGAACTCCTATAAAAATACCGGACATAAAAGCTCCCGCCATACCTCTGCTTATTAATATTCCCGTTTCGTCAGTACTGCTCATAAACAAAAATTGAGCAAAAGAATACCCCATACAACAAATCATAAATAAATGATTAATCTTGATTTTCTTTAATTGTTTAGACCAATAAAAAGAAAATAAAAAATTAAAAAAAGACATCATTGAATATGCCAGACCGAACATAGTCGTATCAAAATTGCGCATATTAAATAATGTTGGTGTAACGGGATGAGCCATATTAGCCGCAACCCCCAATATTCCATAAATCAGTAAAATTAAATCCTTGTTGTTTTTAATGTTCATAAACCCTCATTCAAAATGAAGCCGTATCGCCAATTTTCTAAACTTTTATCGAAAAGATGTTTCCTTCTTTTTCCTTCAGATGCTTGTCCTTCTTTAATAAGACAAACTTCCTCCCTCTAAGATTGGTAACAACAACCACAGAAGTCATATCTACATTATTATCCTTAAAGTAGCCGTGGTCAACCTCTAATAATAATTGACCTTTTTTAACCGTATCGCCGTTAGCCACATGAATCTTAAAACCATTACCTTTATAATTAACCGTTTCCAAGCCGATATGCAAAAGATATTCGTTGCGATCAACCGCCTTAATTCCTATCGCATGATTGGTAGGAAATGTTGCCACAACAACGCCGTCTACCGGAGAATAAACGTTACCTTCGTTAAACTTAACCGCAAAGCCATCTCCCAAACTTCTTGTAGAAAATACCGGATCGTTAACATCATCCAAAGAAATTAATTCACCGCTGAAAGGACTGATGAAATCAACCGGTTTAGGCTTAAACAAATTAAACATTTTCAAAACACTTCCTTCCCATGCAATAAGTAGCCTTTAAATCGAAATCCTTACTCAAAACCAATATATCCGCATCTTTACCGATTTCTAAAGAGCCTTTGCGATCATAAATCCCCAAATACTTTGCACTATTCTCCGAGGTCATCTTGATTATGTCAAATACGCTCGGATTAACATTTTCAATTAAATTTTGAACGGATTTAATATAACTCAACTCTAAATCTTTAATTTCTTCATAGTCGGTTCGATTATATACTTTTTCACTTCCGTCATCATTTCTGATGATAAATTTATCGCCATCGGGAATAAAAGTCTGTTTGCGTATATAGTGATATCTTTCGTTTTCAAGTTGGGCAATACCCGCATTATCGGTAGTCATAATAATCCTGTCAGGACCTTTTAAGCGATATGCCAATTGAAAAGCTTCTTTTTTTACGGTTATTCCGGTTTGCTTGGCAAACTCACAATATAAATCATCGTAATATAATACACTGCCTGCCACTCCTAATTCCCGATGGTGAAAGGAAGACATTCCGCTAAACATATGGGTAACCCCTCCCACACCATATTCTTTCAGATCGCTAATCACATCAAAGGTAGCCCCGGAATGCCCGATACTTATCTGAATTTTGTTTTCACGACAAAACTTGATTACTTCCTTTGCATTAGGTAATTCAATCGCCATTGTCATTAATTTAATTGAATTATCCGTCAACTGAGCATTTAAAAACCTTTTCATTATCTCAACACTCGGAGTTAAGAAAAACCTTTCATCCATCATCCCTTTATTTCCGGCACTGACAAACGGTCCTTCCAGATGAATCCCCAATAAAGTAGCACCTTCCTGTTGATCCTTCATGACTTCGCCAACCGCTTTAATTCCTTTAATAATGTAATCTATCGGTTCTGCCCCGCTCGTCGCCAAAAAACCGGTAACTCCTACTTTAGGTAAGTTCTTTTTCATTTCTCTTAAATCTTTAACTGTTTTTTTACCGATAAAAGTACCTGTTCCCCATCCGTGAATATGCTGATCAATAAATCCCGGAATCAATAAATATTCACCGTAATCTATAAATTTTTCGTTTATTTCTTTTTTAAAATCCTTGATAATGCCATCTTCAATTAAAAGATAACCTTCTTTTTTAATTTGATTGGGAAAATATATATTTTTGGAATATAGGTACATTTCATCTCTCCTGTTGTTTTAATTTTTCATCGACTGCATTTCTGACAAATTCCACCAGCGGTCCGTAAACAATATGAATATGCGTGTTGGTCGGGAAGAACACACCGGAACATCCCGATTGTTTCAATAAATTATTATCGATTTTTGTTTTATCTTTAAAATCGACTCTTAATCTGGTAATACAGTTATCTACCAAAAAGATATTTTCTTTTCCGCCTAAGCCTTCTATAACTAATTTAGCAATTTCATCATAACGTTTTTCTCTGATTAAAACATTATCCGTTGACGCATCTTCTTCCCTGCCCGGAGTAGGCACATTGAATTTTACAATATACCACTTGAACAGGTAATAAATGATTATCGCTTCAACAATTCCGACTATTACAATATTAATCCAATTAGAGTTTTTATACATCACTCCGAAGATTACAAAATCAAATATAGTTCCTCTGATATATCCCACCGCAGTATTCATAAAGTAAAGAGCGATTCCACCTATCGCACCAATTACCGCATATAAGAAATATAACACAGGCGCAATAAATAAGAAGGTGAATTCCAACGGTTCGGTAACATTTCCAAAAAATGCGGTCGCAATACTGGTGATAATTAAACCTTTAGCTAAAGCCTTGTTTTCATTAAAAGCGGTTTTATACATCGCCAAACCTATTGCCGGAAAAACAAACATTGTTCTGACCATCTGATTTTGAGCGCCGAAACGAGTTAATTCAGGCATTAATTTCCAATATTCACTATCAGGTCCCAAATTAAACAAGATTTCATTCATCGCATCCAGATAACCGATGTATTGCGTTTCGTTAATCATGTATATTCCGCCCGCTTCGGTAAATCTTAACATCGCATTCCAAACATGATGTAAACCGAAAGGGATAAGCATTCTGTTAACTACTCCGTTTAAGATTTGACCGATAACAGGACTTAACAACAAACCTGACATGCTTGCAAAAAAGGCAATTAAATACTGCCAGAAGAAAGGAATAATCAATCCGATCAAGGCACAAACAAAGATACTGATCAACGGTACGGATTTTCTTCCTGCAAAAAACGCAAACGCAAGAGGTAATTGTAAATTATAAAATTTATCCGTAGCCCAATAAGCGATTAATCCGGCAATAATTCCCCCAAAAACATTAACATTAACCGTCTGAATGCCCAAGACGGTAATCTGACCGGCAACTGCCGCATTACCTTCTGTAATCAATTGACCGGTATTAGTTAACCAGACATTCATTACAATAAGCATTGTCAAATAACCAAGCACCGATGAAAACACGGCAATACCCTTATCTTTTTTAGACATTCCATAGGCAACACCCATCGCAAACAAAATAGGTAAATTACCGAAAATAACATCACTGACTTTTCTGATTCCTAAAAATAATTGATTAATAAACTGATTACCTAAAATCGGAATAAACTCTATCATATATTTTTGAGAAAAAGCCCCGGATATCCCCAATAACAGTCCGATAGGAGCCATAACTCCGATAGGCAATAATAACGATCTTCCAAACCTTTGAATACTTTCACTGTATTTCTTCATTTTCCTATCTCCTTTATTTATTTTTTTAGCGTCCAATAATCTTTGTTTGCTTCCATAAGGTCATCCAAAACAAGCTTGGCTAATTCCGGATTGATGACCGTTCTATTTAACGTTAATGCTTCAAGGGCTTTATAATAGTTTTCCTCCAAACAAGCTTCAACGGTTAATTTCTCGTATGCGTGCTGGTTTTCCATTAAACCCTTATAAAAGGTTTTAATTTCGCCATACGGCTCTACAATTACCCCTTCGCTGCCAAGTCTTCCTACCAGTTCCACAATGGCATCTTCGGAAAAGTTGCTGATTAAATTATTATTTCTGGTCATTATCACAAATTCATCTTTTAAATCATATAAAATTGAACGAGCAACCTCTACCATCAAATTACCGAATACGGAGCCTCTCAATACTTTTAAATCATCGTCGGTTTCCGCCTTTTTACAAATTGCAAAAGTTTCTTTTTCTCTGCTGTTTAAAGCTTCATCAACCCTTGTGTAGTTAATATCGCTTTCATCAACTATTTCTTTAGGAAAGAAATAATATTGAAGATATGTATTAGGTAGGTATTCCGGAAACAGCTTTAAATATTTGTTTACTCTTCTATAAGTGTCCAACCATGATTTTGATCTTTCTTCAGCATTATACGGTTGAAATTCGTGGTATTTTAAATAGTTTTTTAACTCTTCAAAATAACTCTTACCATTTAAATCATAAATATCGGTAAACCAACCGAAATGATTCAATCCGAAATATTTACATCTCAAGTCATATTGATTAAGATTTAAAATTTTTGCATAAGATCTCATCATTGAATAAGGCTGATCACAAAGATTAACTATTTTACGGTCATCTTTAAACACCTTATCCAAGGCAAGAGCAACGATTGCGGCAGGATTGGTATAATTAATAATCCAAGCATTGCGGTTAACCAGACGAATATCGTTAACCATTTCAATCATTGCTTTAATTGATCTCATCCCGTAAGCAAACCCGCCCGGACCGCAGGTTTCTTGCCCAATTAAACCGTACTTCAAGGGTATTTTTTCATCAAGACTGCGCATTTTTGACTTTCCTGCTCGCATCTGTACAAGCACGGCATCGCAATCCTTATACGCAAGGGTTTTATCGGTAGTGAAAATTACATCCAAATCGGGTATATGTTTATTTAATACCTTCCTGATATAAGTTTCCATTAAAGACATTCTTTCATCATCGATATCATAAAAAATTATTTTCTTAAGTATAAAGCTGTCTTTAAAGTCGATAATTGAACCCACTAAAGCAGGGGTACGTGAACTGCCCGCTCCGACTATGGTAATATTCAATTGCTTCATTTAAATACTATCGGTATATCGAAATCAACTCATTTTACAGTTATTATCAATATACTTTTTCCTCTCTATACAATTATTATGTTTCGCAAATTTATTACCTTCAACACTTAAGTAATTTCCAATAAAAAATATAAATACCTAGGTAATTGAAAATTACCTAGGTATCATTCTTTTTACGGTATTTACCAATATTTCAATGATTATAAAAAATCCAATCCTTGAATTATCGTCATCATCCTTCGTATCAATCGTTTCCGAGACACCATATAAACCGGCATCGGAAAGCTTTGATAATGTATTTTGCGAAAAAGAGGTTATGGAAATTACTCTCGCCTGTTTAGACTTGACAATCTTTGCCGTTTCAATGATTTTAGGCGTTTCGCCCGATAGAGAAATTAAAATAAACACTTCCCTTCTTTCCACCTTTAATGCGGCTAAAGTCAATAAATTATAGTCATCAATTAAAATACATTTTACTCCGACAATAAGTAACAGTCTGCTTAAGTAGGCGGCACATGTTTTTGATGTTCCTCTTGCGGCAATATAGACTGTAGTAGCTTTTAAAATCGTTTTGGCAACAGCGTCAACCGTGTCTTGACTGATAAGTTTTTTAGTCATTTCAATTGCCGTAAAAATATCATTTGTATTTTTTTCTTTTTTAGAATTATTGACGGTTTTCAAATAATATTTAAGCTCGGAATAACCGTCAAATCCAATCTTTTTTGCCATGTTTATAACTACCGTTTTGGATGTAAAGGTAAGTCTTGCCAGCTCGTTAATATTCATTTCTTTAACTTCATTAACATTCTCGATAACATAGCTGCAAACTCTTTTTTCAGCCTCGGTAAGCAAATCATATCTTTCAATAATATTTTTCATAAAATTATCTTTCCGCAATTAAAAATCAGGCTTTATTATTAACCCCTTCAAATATCTGAATAATCCATTTGGCATCAACCACGGGAAAGCTCATATTATCCAATTCGAACATATCATGATGTCCTTTCATTTCCTCAAGCAATGCGGTATACGGAATCATTACGGTTAATCCCCGATCATCATTCTTGATATTTATTTTTAAAATATCATTTTCAAAACCGTGATAATAAATACCTTCCACATCCGTACCCTTGCGATTGTTAATATAGTCGATATAGCTGTCATATTTAGCCAATTCAACAGCTCTGTCATCCAATCCGTCATCTAAAATTTGCAGCTTCTCTATAAAACTCTTTATATCCAAACAACGCCTTAAAGTAAATCCTTTATCATTCAACTCTTTGTTAACCGACAGTACGGACACCTCTTTAAGATAATCTTCATCACTCAACCACAATAAAAACTTCTTTTCCGCATCAATGTATAAACAAGGATAACTTAACATATAAGTTTCATGACAATGGGGACATTCATATTGAAATATTTCACCTGATAAACATTTTTCTTTCAAATCCGGATCGGTTGCGACACTTATACTGTCATATGTTTCAATGTCATAAACCTTTTGACACTTCATACATTTAAATTTTCTTTCCGTTTTACTGCTCATAAATCCTCTTTCTAAGATTTTTTATTTCCGTTGGACTCAAAGCCGTGAATACCCTTAGACAGTTCAATCAGAAAATCATCCAAAACCTTCAACTCTTCCTTACTTATTCCTTCATCAGCCACAACCGTAATCAATCTTCTTTCCCCGTTAGTGGAATAAGGAATAGCTTTTACGATTCCTTCCATTTCACTATCCTCCAAAACCCCCTCAATAATCCAGTCACCGATTTTTGTAACCTTAATATTAAAATTACTGTTTTGGTTATATTTCACGGTTAAACTGTCAGGAAAAAAAGGATTTCTGATAAAATCCAATGAAGGCTCATTTCTGATTTCCTCCAATTCTTCATTGGTGTTCTCCAATCTTTTGGTAATAATAAAAGCCTTGGAGATTGCCTTTAAAGAAGGCTCTACAACCTTGCATTCAAACAGAGCAAGTTCATACCCGTAATATACTTTAAGCTCTTTATCTATATCTAAACCTTTTGTACAATTATCAAAACGGTTTCCGATCGATAAGACCGCAAACATCAATTCCCCGTTTTTATCCACAAAATTACTGCAAAGAATGTAACAATCATCAACATCAACATCAACTACATCTTTTAACTCATCGGTTAAATTATCCACCTCAAAAGCTAAAATTTTATGGAAATAATCACGATATTTAAGATCGGTATAACGCATGGATATCACCCACTAAAATTATAACAGCAATAATTTTTTTAGTAAAATAAGGTGAATAATCTTAATTTTAAATAAAACTTCAAAACCCTCTATTTTTCATCTCTAAAGTTAGTAATGCTCTTTTCATTTCTAACCCACCGGCATAGCCGACCAATTTTCCGTTTGTGCCGACTACTCTATGACACGGTACGACAATCATAATCGGATTTTTATTATTAGCCATTCCTACCGCCCGACTTGCCTTGGAATTTCCGATCGCAACCGCTATCTCTTTATAAGTGCGTACTTCCCCATAAGGTATACAAAGTAATTGTTCCCATACTTTCTTTTGAAATTTTGTTCCGTTTAATTTATATGCAAAATCAAACAATGTTCGATTTCCGCTAAGATATTCCATAACCTGACTATAAACACGATCCGTCAATGCCGTCTTTTGCCCGTAATCATCCGCTCCATCAACTTTTTTTAAGAAAATGACAAAATCGTCCTCATACCCGACTTGCAATAAACCAAACGGAAATTCATATACGGCAAAACCTGTCATCATTTATCTCCCTCCTTTTTACGATAAGCACCGATAAAATTTGTACGCCTTTTTAAAAAACATATTCTTTCAATCTCTTAAATGCTTCCTCAACTCTTGAAAAAGGTAAAGCCAAATTCATTCTAATCCCATAAGGCATATTAAAAGGACGAGCATCTTGCCAACCGACCCCGACATCATGACCCCTTTTAAGAACAACATCTAAAGTAATCCCGTTTTTTAAACAATAATCTTCCAAATCCAATAACAACATATATGTCCCTTGCGGCTTAGAAATTTTAACCCCTTTAAAATTATCCTTAATAAAGTTATAACCGAAATTGATATTATGGCTTAATACTTCCCTTAATTCCTTCAACCACTCATATCCTTCATCTTTATAAGCCCCGATTAAACCGTGCATGGATAAAACGTTAATTTCATTATAATGACTTAAAGAAGCCTCCTTATTGATCCTATCCCTTAAATAATCATTATAAACAATACGATATGCCCCGACTAAACCAGCCAAATTAAAGGTCTTAGACGGCGCATATAAAGCAACTGTATTTTCTCTGCCGTAATCATTAACTGATTGAGTGGGAATATGCTTATGATTATTTAAAACTATATCCGCCCATATTTCATCGGATATAATAAAAACATGATGCTTTTTAAATAAAGCCAAAGCTTTTTCAATTTCTTCCTTTTCCCAAACTCTACCTGTAGGATTATGCGGCGAACAAAATATAACTACATGAATATGATTATCAATAATTTTCTTTTCCATATCTTCAAAATCCATTCGATAAAGATTATTTTCATCTTTAACCAAAGGCGAATAAATTAAATGATACCCGTTATTTAATAAGGGAAAAGTAAAACCGATATAGGTAGGACTATGCACCAACACATTATCCCCTTTTGAACAAAGCACATTTAAAGCGGTAAGAACCCCGCCGATAACTCCGTTTTCATATCCGATGTGCTCTTTTTTTAAAAACGTATTATGATGAAACACATTATGCCACTTGATAATCGAATTATAATATTCATCTCTTATCGCAAAATAACCGAATAAAGGATGATTAACTCTTTTAATTATTTCTTTTTGAACGCTGGGCACGGTAGGAAAATTCATATCCGCAACCCACATAGGAATAAAATCAAACCCGTCCTTCGGCGCATCGGGAGAAAAACCCGGTGATGTACCCACCCCATCTACCGCATACGCATCCATATTATGACGATCAATTATTGTTTCAAAATCATATTTCATATTATTCACCTTTTAAAAAAGCGAAGTTTCCTCCGCCTTGTTATTTTCTGCCTCTTCTTCCCAATATTCTTAAGATGTATAAGAATAGATTAATAAAGTCCAAATATAATTGGAAAGCGCCATAGATACTCAACTTGCTGACCATTTCATCATCATGAGCCGCAGAATAATAATACTGTTTTAATTTTTGAGTATCCCAAGCCGTTAAACCCAAGAAAATAATAACTCCCAAATAACAAACTATTAACTCAATACCGCTTAAATTAATGAACATTGACGCAACACTGATTACAATCAAGGCGATTAATCCGCCGATAAGCAACCCTGAAAAACGAGAAATATCCACAGAAGTCGTATGCCCTATAATCGCAACGCTTATAAAAAGTACCGCCGTAAACCCAAAGGCATAAAACATATTTTCAACACCATAAGCCAAAGGTAAAACCCCAAAGGTTACTCCCGTAATTGCGCTGTATAAAAAGAACAAAATATTAGCCACCATCGGACTCATCTTATTTAATCCCCACGTAAAGCCGATGGCCACGCCGATTTGTACAAAGAAAAGAATATAAAATAATCCCGAATTACTAACAATCAGATCATACATCATACCGCCGTTATAAATATCTTGAAAAACAAAATACGCCACAGCTGCGGTAACCAACAATCCTATTGACATAATAGAAAATGTTTTTGTAAGAAAACTTCTAAACATCAAATCAGAAGTTCCATCCAAATTTTGATAAATTTTTTGTTCACTCATTTCCAATTCCTCCAAATTTTTAATTCCCCATATATTTATAATAGCACTATTTATTTTTTATGCACTATAAATAACTATTCCATGGCAATTTCCGCCAAGCTGTGTTCTACACCGTCAATCACTTCAAAAACGGTAATTAAATCATTGTCAATATCAACCTTGGCAATATATCTTACCCGATTATCGATCAAATCTCTAAGCAAATCTTCTTCACTATATTCCATCTCTTCTTTACTTACATCAGGCTCATAGAAATAAAGAGTATCTGTTTGTTCGTACATGATATCATTGTAAGAATACACGTTTTTAGCTATTTTTGTAACGTTGTCCACAGTTAAATCGGATTCAGACAATAAATACCCGATAAAATACTTTCCATCTAAATAACTCCAATAAGCGTAATAATCAAAATCAACTTCTTCATAGGTGGATTTAAAATAATATTCATTTTTGACATCAACATCAATATCGTCATTCTCCGCATTAAAATAATATGTTATATAATCATTCGGCTTTAAAAAGTTAAGAATAACATCATCAATTTGCTTACCTGAAGAATCATATAATATAAATTCGGCAGTAAGACCATAAGGAGTATCGTTAGACACATATAAATTATAACCGTTTTCTTCCGAACTTATCTTCACGATATCAAACGAAAGCCTGACCTCTTTATCTTCATTTGCCAAAACGATGTAATCCAAATATCGGCTATCACTTTTTTCTCTAAGATATTCCAAATATTCTTCAAATGTATAATCGTAATATTTATCTTCAGTATTAAATTTCGTAACTGTTCTACCGGACGATTCATCATTAAAGGTCGAAAAAATTCTAAAAGCGGCTAAACTTAGCGCAACCACGGCGCAAACAACCAATATTAATTTAAATTTCAAACTTAGCGGTTCTCCCTTCACAAACGGAAATCTATTCACTGAATTATCTTCACTGATGACAGGATCTTCCCTTTGATAGCTATTAACCCAATTGCTGATAATACCGTAAAGTCTTTCATTTCCCGCTTTGGCAATTTTATATGTTTTGCTTTTTCCATATACGGGAATGGAATTATTTATCGATTGATCAAATGAAAAATCCATTTTCAAAGAAAAGGTTTTAACCCTTAAAATAATATTTTTGCTATCCTCTTGAACATCCTCGATTAAATCCCTGCGCCAACCTCTGACCTTACCAAACTGATTATAATTAAATATAAAGTGATCGCAAAGCACGATTCTGTTATCAATTACTTCACCGTTTTTGCATTCCTCAAAAACATTACGCTTTATTCCGCCGATAGGCACATTTTGAAAAATGGCCATTTGATTCCTGGACATAGCGGTTGTCAACAATACGATGTAAGCACCCACATTTAAAATCGTTCCTAAGATTACTCCTATTACGGCAATTTCGGCAGAATCGATGATTATACCGCTGAAAATCACCCCAAACCCCATAAACACCATGATAATTCCTATCATTATCCTTACAAAAAAATATTTTTTAAAATACAAGCTTATTCCCTCCCTTGCAACAAAATCATTATCTCAAAAATCTTTTTTCAATCAAATAACAACTATTTGATTAATTCTCTTAAAGCTATGCTTGCACACATCAACCCGCATGCCCCCGGCACAAAAACCAGACTGGATGGCGGCATAACCTCCTTTCTCGTTTTTCCGTTCTTGTTAACCGTTTTACTTTGTTTAACGGGAACTTCCGTGCTGAATACCACCTTTATTTTACCTTTAATATTTCGCTTTTTTACAAGCTCCCTGCAAACCCTGGCCAACGGATCGTTAAAGGTATTCTCTAACCGATCATATCTAATCAACGAAGGATCCAAACGATTGGCCATTCCCATACTTGACACAAACTTTATCTTATTTCTTATACAATATTCCATAAGATCAACCTTAGCCAAAACCGTATCAATGGCATCAATCACAAAATCCACCCCGTTAAAAAGATAATTCTTTTCCTTATCATAAAATTCCTCAACCGCTTCAACCTTACAAGTTGAATAAGTTGCGATTCTTTCTTTCATCACCAAAGCCTTTCCTCTGCCGATATTCAAATTATCGCACTGAATTTGCCGATTTAAATTGGTAATCTCCACTTTATCCTTATCCACTAAAATAAGTCTGCCTATCCCGCTTCTCGCCAATGCTTCCGCAGCATAAGAACCGACTCCGCCAACCCCGACAATCAACACGGTTTTTTCCTGAAGCCCTTTAAGTTTATCTTCTCCGATACAAAGCCTAACTCTTTCCAATCTTCGATCCATACCAAACCTCAATTTTATTTATCATTTCTTCAACCTCTTTTTCATTTTGCATATCTACCCAATTAATCTTCATCTGATTATTAAACCAGGTATATTGTCTTTTCGCAAAATTACGAGTATGTTTTTGAATAAGCCCGATTACTTCTTCTTCACTTATTTTACCTTCAAAATATTCCTTCCATTCTTTATAGCCTATTCCCTGCATGGAATGATGATTGAAGGTAACTTCCTGATTAAGCAAAGCTTTAATCTCATCCTTTAAACCGGCATTAACCATATCCGCAACTCTCTGATTAATTCTTTCATATAATATTTTTCTGTCAATCGTACATCCGACTATAAAGGCATCATACAAAAGTTCCTTTTTTTGAGTGCTTTCCATTTCGCTTTTACTTTTATTACCTGAATGATGAATCAATAAAGCCCTGATCACTCTTTTTCTGTTGTTTAAATGTATTTTTTCGGCTGATTTTTTATCCACCTTCAACAATTCATTATAAAGATCTTCATTACCTCTTTTTTCATACTCAACAATCTTTTTTAAATCAATTTCTTCATCTTTGAAAACATAGTCATATATACAAGCCTTTATATATAATCCGGTTCCTCCCACAATCATCGGCAGTTTATTTTTATCACTTATTTCATCAATATATTTTCTTGCCGATTTTTGAAAATCATAAACATTATAACTGTCTTTACTGCTTAAAATATCAATTCCATAATGCCTTATTCCTTCCATTTCGGCTTCAGTAATCTTTGCGCTACCTATATTTAATCCTTGATATACCTGAATGGAATCACCGCTGATAATTTCACCGTCAAATTTTTTAGCCAACTTTATTGACAACCCGGTTTTACCCGATCCGGTAGGACCGACAATAATTAAAACCTTTTTCATCTTAAAAATTCTCTTTCCAAAAAATAATCTTCAATCAAGACAAAAGTAGGACGCCCGTGAGGACATTGAAAAGGTTGTTCACAAGCCTTAAGTTCATTAACCGCCTGAACCATTTCTTCAAAAGATAAAACCCGGTTAAATCTGATGCTGTGATGACAAGCCATGGTCGCAATTTTATGTCTTAAAATATTCAATTTACTGATATCCTTTTCATCCTTAAAATAATCCACCAAATCTTGTAAAAACGGTTTTTGATTAATGTCCTTTAACCATAAAGGCAAACTATGCACTATCAAAACATCATTCCCAAACGGCTCAAATTTAATACTCAACCCCTCTACCGCCTGATTAAGTTCATCAATGCGATTAACCACGTCATTGGTAGTATTAAGCATAATCGGAATTAAAATATCAAAATGCCCGCTGTTTTTAAGCATCGACTTATTTATTTCTTCAAAATGAACTCTTTCCTGAGCCGCATGTTGATCAATTACATATAACCCCTTATAACCTTCCGCAAGAATAAACTTACCGTGAAATTGTCCGATAACTCTAAGCTCGGGAAAAGCCTGTTTGATCGGTTCATCTTGCGTATATTCTTCTTTCACATATTCTTCCTTAACATATTCCTCTTTTACATAATCATCAAAAGAATGTTTTGTTTCCTTAAGCTCATCCAACAAAGAAACCATTTCTATCTTCTCTTTAGGCTGATTAGCTATTTCTATCTTAAAAGGCTCGATACCCCTTTTAAGCAACTTAGGCAATCTCTCCTTAATCAAATGCTCAAGCTGTTGCTGTTTGGAAAGACGAACCTCCCATTTACCGGGATGAACATTCACATCGATCAACTGGGTATCCATCTTTATGTTTAAGATAACTATCGGATAACGATCATTTGGAATATAGTCATGATAACTGTCAATAATGGCTTTTTGAATTTTATAAGGTCTGACCATACGATCATTCATAAAAACGGCTATGGCATTTCTGGTAGCTCTTGTATATTGGGGCTGAATCATATAACCGCTAAGCTTATAATCAAAATCCTCCTCATCGATTTTAATTGCACTCTTTGCGACATCCTTTCCATATAAATTAAAAATAATTTCCAACAAATCTCCGTTACCGCCTGACTTAAAAGCCTCTTTATCATCGCTGATCAATGTAAAACCGATATCGGGATTACTTAACGCAAACTTGATAACAATATCGTTAATTAACGAATTTTCATAAGCGGGATTTTTTAAATGCTTTAAACGGGCAGGAGTTTTATAAAACAACTCGCTAATCGTTATATCGGTTCCTTCATTGGCCATACCCGGACCGACATAAACTTTTTTACCGTAATTTATTTCCACTTTGGTAGAACTTGTTTTATCGTTTGTATACATAACTACATGCGATACGCTGGCGATGGAAGGCAAAGCCTCTCCTCTAAACCCATAAGAATTAATCTCCCATAAATCCTTAGGTTTAAAAATTTTACTTGTCGCATGTCTTTCAAAAGCCATAATCGCATCCTCTTGATCCATCCCCGAACCGTCATCAATAACCTGAATCGATTTAATACCGCCTTCTTTTACTTTGACGATGATGTTTTTAGCATTTGCGTCTATTGAATTTTCAATCAGCTCTTTTACAATGCCGGAAGGTCTTTCCACCACCTCTCCCGCCGCAATCATATTGGTGAGCTGTTCATCTAATAATTTAATCTTTGCCATCTTTTATTACTTCCTTTAAATCATAAAGCATTGCCAACGCCTCTTTGGCACTCATCTCATCAGGATCAACGCACTTAAGCATTTTAATGACTTTATGCTCTTCATCATTATGTTTTTCCATTTCCACAATCTGATAAGATTGTTGGACAACTCTTTTTTTACTTTCCAATTCTTTTAATAAGGTATTCGCTCTGTTTATCACGCTGCTTGGTAAATTGGCAAGTTTTGCCACATTAATTCCATATGATCTTTTCGCCACTCCGGGTTTTACTTTATACATAAAAATAATCTGATCCTTATCTTCATGAACTTCCACATGTACGTTTTTAATATTATCCATATTATCCGCAAGAGAGGTTAATTCATGATAATGGGTGGAAAATAAAGTTTTCGCATGAATTACGCCGGCAATATATTCGATCATCGCCTGTGCCAATGCCATTCCGTCATAAGTAGATGTACCTCTGCCTATTTCATCAAATAAAATCAAAGAATTTTTACCGGCAAAACTTAAAGCGTTATTCGCCTCCAGCATTTCCACCATAAAAGTGGACTGACCGCTTAAAATATCATCACTGGCTCCTATTCGAGTAAAAATCTTATCGAACAAAGGCATGGTACAACTCTTACAAGGCACAAAACAACCTATCTGAGCCATAATTACTATTAAAGCGGTTTGCCTCATATAAGTACTTTTACCACCCATGTTGGGACCGGTGATAATTTCCACCTCGGTTTTATCATCCAATCTTAAATCATTGGCAATATATCTTTGTTTATTCATCATCTTATCCAAAATAGGATGTTTACCTTGTTTTATTTCTAAAATGTTTTCATCAAAAACGGGTCTTACATAACCGTTTGTCTTACTTAAAACGGCTAAAGCATAATAACAGTCTATTGTGGCTAAAACATTGGCAAGTTTTTGCAGTTTAGGTAAATAGGTTTTGATTGATTCCAAAAGTTTATCAAAAAGCTCCTGTTCAAGCTTGATTGCTCTTTCTTGAGCATGCAGGATCTCATCTTCTCTTTCCTTAAGCTCCTGAGTAATGTATCTTTCCGCATTGGAAAGAGTCTGTTTACGAATATAACCGAATTCATCTTTAACTAAATCGATCGCCCCTTTACTGACCTCGATATAATAGCCGAACACCCGATTATAACCGATTTTCAAGGTTTTAATCCCCGTTCTTTCCTTTTCTTTAGCTTCAACGCTCAATATCCAATTCTTCCCGTCTTTTTGAATATCTCTGATATGATCCAATTCTTGATTATACCCTTTCGCAAACATTCCTCCATCTCTGGTAACCAAAGGAGGATTTTCCACAAAAGCGTCCTTTAATTCTTCATACAGGTTTGTACACCTGTCTACACTTGTATATTCGTTAAATAAATCATCTTTTAAGGCATCAAAAATTAACGGAACTTCTTTTAAGGTTTTTTGCAGTCTTACACAATCTAAGGCATTGGCGCTTTTCATTGCAATTTTTGTAATTAATCTCTGTAAGTCATAAATATTTCTCAAATAAGTTTTTAAATCGTCTAAAACCAAAAAATTATTCATTAAATAAGCTATCTTATCATATCTTTTTTCAATCTTCCCCTTATCCACCAAAGGCTTTTCAATCCATTTTTTAAGCAATCTTGAACCCATGGCACTTTCACATTTATCCATAAAAGTCCATAAAGTATCATTTTTACTTAATGTTCTTAAAGGAGTAATTAATTCCAAATTTTGTTGAGTGGAATAATCCATATATAAAACTTCATCTTCTCTTTCAACATAGACAATACTTAAATGATCCAACATTCTTTTTTGAGTTGATTCCAGGTAATTAAGCATCATCCCGTAGGCATCTAAATTTCTGTCCTCTTTAAGATTTTCAGCCAATAAAAGATATTGCGGTTTTATAGTCGAGTCATTGCAATAAGAAATAACGATATTGCCGGTTTCTCTTAAAGTTTTAATTAATTTCTCATCAAAACCCTCCTTTACGACAACCTCTTTAATGTTGTTTTTCAAGACGGTCTGCATAAACAAAACGGAATTATGTTCAATATTCTTACAAACGGTTTCTCCCGTGGACATTTCCACAATGATAAAGGAATAACCATATTTATAATCTGTTATACCGGCAATATAAACGCTGTTTTTTTCATCGCTGACTTCATCAATAACGGTTCCGGGAGTAACCACTCTGATTACATCTCTTTTAACAATTCCTTTAGCGATGCTTGGATCCTCAAGTTGTTCAACTATCGCAACCTTATAACCGCGAGAAACCAACTTCTGAATGTACCCTCCTGCCGCATGAAACGGCACGCCGCACATCGGTACTCGCTCACTCACTCCCGCATTTTTTCCGGTCAAGACCAAATCAAGCTCACTGGAAGCTATTTTTGCGTCATCAAAAAACATTTCATAAAAATCTCCCAATCTGTAAAAAACTATCGCATCAAGATAACCTTTTTTTACAGATAAATATTGTTCCATCATCGGGGTATATTTTTCCATATTTTCTCCCTTTCAGTGGTTTAATTATACATCATTTTATGATTTATACATAAATGTCGGTTATTTTTTGATTGCAAAAAAGATCTTCATTTTAATCTTCACCAATATCGATTTCGTAAAAACATCGCCGTCTGTTACTTTTATTTAATCGTGATTACACAAATAGGCTTTATTCAATATATTTAGTAAGTTATAATATACCCATGGACAAGCAAATCAGAATAAAGGAAGACTTCAGCTACACCGTAACGGTTGAAAAATCTGTTTTTATCTGTTACTTAAGAAGGTGCAAAAGCGAAGCGGAAGCTAAAAATTTTATTGCCGAAATAAGAAAAAAACACTATGATGCCACTCATGTATGTACCGCTTATTTTATTGATGAAAATACCCAAAAAGCCAATGACGACGGCGAACCTAAAGGAACTGCCGGAATACCCATGTTGGAAACTCTTAAAAAAATGCACATTCAGGAATTATGTGCATGTGTAGTACGTTATTTTAAAGGAATCAAACTGGGAGCGGGCGGTTTGATAAGAGCGTATTCCTCAAGCGTTAGCGAAGCTGTAAATTGTGCCTTAAAGGTTAGACTTGTTCCATATAACGTGTATAAAATAATAATACCTTATGCTTTTATAAACAAAATCGAATACTTTTTGAATAAGAATGCCAAAATTATAGATAAGCATTATGAAGCGGATGTTTCATATTTCTTTATCAGTGATAATGAAAACATAATAAAAGAATTGCAGGAACTGACCGGCGGAAAATTTATTCCGGAATTTATTGAGCATAAACTGATAGAGATTGATATTTAGGAGGATACATGAATTTAGATGAAAACAGATTAAAAACAATTGAAGAGAAATTAGACAGATTAACCTTTTTATTGGAAAAACATCTGCAAAATCAGACGGACAACGTTGTTGAAAAGGAAAATATACTTGAATCGGCTTTACCGCCTCGCCAAGTTGAAGAATTAAAGCCGACATTTATGGAAGTAAAAGAAGAAACAAAACCTGAAGAGGCGATAAAACCGCTTTCCAATCCGAACGGTTCAAACAACTTCTATGCCCAAAAATACGGGTATGCCGGTGGCGTTGTGAAAGAAAATCTGAACACGAGCTCTTCAACAAACTCTTCAGACGACACTTCCATGTCCGTCAAGGAAGGAAAACCGAAAGACACCGTTTCTTTCTTTAAAAAATATGAATCCGTCATCGGTAAATATTTAATCGGTGCCTTTGCGGCTTTGTTGTTGTTTATTGCCAGCGTTTCCTTTGTAATGATGATTTACAATCGAATTCCCGACATCGTAAAACAAGCCGTTTTAATCATTATCGGCTTATCGCTTACCGCCTTCGGTTTTTATAGAGTTAACAAAGATAAAGATTCCACTATCCCTTCCGTCTTAATCGGAACGGGAGCGGGTGTTATCTACATTTCCATTGTTGCGGCAACCATGGTATTCCACTTCATCCGGTTGCCTGCCGCAATCATTCTTTGTGCGATCTGGTCAATATTTTTTATCCTGTCCACACGCTATACCAACTTATTTTTTACCGGTCTGATTTCTTATTTGGGCAGTTATATTACATTGGTATACGGTTTATCCATATTTATGAATGTCCAGGAGTTCATTTATCTTTTATGCTTTATCGTTATCATTCTGGCGGTAATGATTTATTCGTCATATTTAAGAAATAAAAAAGAATTGCTTATCAGCGTTTGTCTGGCTGTTGTAGGCTTATTTACCGTACTTGGCTATTGTTGGTATTACTCTGATATAGTAAGTATCATTCTTAATACATACATATATCAGTTAATTATCTTCATCTTAACTTATCTCTTAGCCAATTATGTATATAAATTAGCCGACAAAAAGTATGTTTATATTGCGACCGCCTTTATTGCGACGCTGTCCTGTTTTTTTACCTTGGATTATATTAAAGAATATATTATTTTGACCGATTTTTATTTCCATATAATTTTAATCGTTGTTCATTTAATCCAATTCCTTGTAAATATCTTCTTTTATCCAGATAATGAATTAGGATTAAATACGTATTATATTATTGCTTTATTAGCGTTAACAATTAATTTTAATATTGACATTTATAATGTTTTGGCAGGTGGAGCCGTTGTAGGCTTATTACTGATCTTCAGAAATAAATTGTTAAATAAAACCGATTTTTTAAATATTATTTTATTTGCGGCAATATTAGAAAGCTTTTTACTGTTGCTTTCCATTCACCAATCTCTTTTGGTAGGCTTATATGCACTGATTACTTTGGGTAATGTTTTCTATTATTCCGTTCATGAAAAAAATAATAAAATGTTGGTAATATTGTTAACTTTATTAAACATTTTCAGTTTTTCAGCAAATATATTTAGACTGCCGATGTTGCAACCGTATTCGGATTACGGCTCAGTATTATTCCACATATTTTCTATGGCTATATTGTATATATTTTATCAAAATGATTTCTTTGAGAATATTAAGCTTTCAATAAAATTTCATCCTTTAATTATCGCTTTGAATATATTGTTTATTTATGGATTATTTGTTCTTGTTTATCATCCAAATTTAATAATTACCCTGTTATTGACCTTGACCACCTTAACAACCCTATTATCCGCAAGCTATCTGATTAGGGATAATATGGATAATTCTCCTACAAGTTTATTTGAGATTATTAAATATTTACTATTCACTTGGGTTGTATTGAATTCTGTATTTGATCTGCCGTTTGATTCGTT
>JBHAFN010000080.1:0-3237 GCA_041856105.1 Bacillota bacterium | reverse complement strand
GAGAATTCAAAGTTGTTCTCAAATGCGGTTTATCTGACAGAAGAAGATTTAAATAATTTAGATTTAATTTCTTCATATGGTTATAACATTGAAGTTCAAGAAGTTCCTGAAACTCCAATGTATGATTATAAAACGCTTAGAGCAAAAGAAAAATAATATAGGAGGGTATAGTGATATGAATGAAGCTTTAATCGTAGGATTTATTTTGGCAGTATTATGGTTTTTAGAAAAAATGGGAGGAACTCCGATGGTAATAAGACCGATTGTAGTTTCTCCACTAGTCGGATTTGCAATGGGTGATTTACATAACGGTTTATTAATTGGGGCAACATTAGAGCTGGTGTTTATGGGTGCCATTCAGATTGGTGGAGCGGTTCCGCCTGATGTGTTGGTTGGAGCAGGACTGGGGACGGCGTTTGCAATAATGAATAATTCCGGACCGGATATTGCACTAACTCTAGCGCTTCCCATTGCAATAGTTGCACAATCTTTAAAGGTAATTGTTTTTATTATCAGATCATGGTTTATGGATTTTGCAATAAAGTTAGCTGAGGATGCGGATATCAAAGGTTTGCATATGTTGAATATAGGCGGTCTACTTCTCCAATGTTTGATGTATTTTACAGTGGCTTATATGGCTATAGCACTTGGGTCAAACGCTGTTGAAAATATAATTAAAAATATTCCGACTTTTATAATGAACGGTTTAAAAGTTGCTGGTGGCTTACTTCCGGCAGTAGGTTTTGCTTTATTATTACAACCGTTGGTTAACACAAAAAACATTATATATTTTATTTTAGGGTTTATTTTGGTTTCATTTATCAACATTCCGATAATCGGAATAACCATTTTAGCAATCTTTATAGCGTATGTTATATGTTTTGAAAATATGGATTCAAAACCGGTTAATAATATAAAGGAGGATTTGTTTGATGAATAAAAAAATAATATTAGGCAAGGAAGATAAAAAACTTGTAAATGAATTGTTTTGGAGTTCGTTTTTATTAGAGGCTTCATACAATTATGAAAGACAACAAGCATTGGGGTTTGCGATAGGGATGTGGCCGGCAATAAAATTGTTTTATCACACAAAAGACAAACAGGCTGAAGCCTTAGTAAGACATATGGCCATTTATAATACGACTCCACATGTATCGGGGATTATTTCAGGTGTGGCTGCTGCCATGGAAAAAGAAGCCAGTAAAAATGCACATTTTGATGTCAATACAATAAACAGTGTAAAAATTGGTCTTATGGGACCTCTGGCGGGAATCGGAGATAGCTTTTTTTGGGGAACTTTTAGAATAATAGCGGCAGGGATTGGAATATCTTTAGCGATGGAAGGCAGTCCTTTAGCACCGATTGTATTTTTGATATTGTATAATATTCCGCATATAATTGTCCGTTATTTCGGTACATACTACGGTTATGGCTTGGGAACTAACTTAATGTTGAATATGAAGGATAGCGGGTTAATTAAAACTATTTCCAAGGCGGCAAGTATTGTAGGGTTAATCGTAATAGGAGGAATGAGTGCTTCAATGGTCAAAATGTCTACGGTTTTATCCGTAAGTATTGGGGAAACACAATTTGCAATTCAAACCTATTTAGACCAGATATTACCTTTTGTACTGCCTCTTGCATACACTTTACTAATGCTTTATTTATTAAGAAAAGGGTTAAAATCCACCCACATATTATTAATTAGCATAATAATCGGTATATTGGGATCGCTTATCGGTATATTTTAAAGATGATAAGGACATTTGTCCTTATTATTCTTTTCAGTATAATTAAAAAGAGGGTTTTATGTATAATTTGACGACCAGACAAAAAAATATTTTAGCTATATTGAAACAAAAACAGAATTATTTAACAGCACAAGAAATAAGTACTAAACTTGGTGTGTCTGTCAGAACTGTAAAAACGGATATAAATCTGATGTTTAAAATATTGAAAGATAATTTGATTATTGAATCGAAAATTGGTAAAGGATATCATTTGATACACGATGAAAACGGACTAATTGACGAGTTGAATATTAAAGATATTAATAATATTGATATACCTAATGATACTAAATCAAGAATAAATTATGTGATCCAAAAATTGATTACTGAAGAAAAGTATATTAAAGCAGATGATTTGGCGGGTGAATTATTTATTTCCAGGAGTAGCCTTAACCAAATGTTAAAGGAAGTTAAGATAAAACTGGCGGATTTCAGATTAAAAATAACATCAAGACCGAATTATGGATTAATAATAAAAGGAAATGAAGTTGATAAAAGACTAGCTATATCTGAATATTGTTTTTATAAACATGAAGATGATATAACTGATTTTTACAAAAAAATAAAAAGTGATTTTTTTGAAGAAAGTGCGGAAGCAATTAGTTATATCAATTTGGTTTGCAAAAAATTTAATATTGAAACATCAGAGTTTTCCATTAACAATTTATGTATTGATATTAATGTTGCCATCAGTAGAATTTTAAAGAATCATTTTGTCAACAATAATGATGTTTTATATAGAGAACTTTATAATTCTTCAGAATATAACGCCGCAAAAGAATTAATTCAATTACTTGAATTAAAATATAAAATTACTATTCCAAAGGGAGAAATAATATATTTTGCACAACAAATAAAATCAAAGAGAATATTAGATGAAAATATTCTTGATGAAATTGAAACAAAAAAATTGAAATCATGCTTAAAAGTTATTTTTAGCGAAATAAATAATAATTTTGAATTAAATTTGTCTGAAAACAGTGAATTATATGATTATTTATTTTTACACATACCGCAAATGATACTTAGGCTGAAATATCATATGTCTATAAAAAATCCTTTAGTAAACGATTATATGAGAAGATATCTTTTTGCGACTAAAGTGACTCATTCCGCCTGTGCGGTTATTGAGCAATTCTATAATGTTAAGGTTGATTTGAATGAATTTGGCTATTTGTTGCTTTATTTTAATCTTGCTATTACAAAGTTTGAAACTGATAAGCAAATTAATATAGGTATTTTAACCGGAAGAGGAAGGGTAGAATCTTTAATGTATTTTAATGAAATATCAGAGCATTTTTCTTCCCATAAATATAATGTAGAGGTGATTAATGATTTAAATAAGTGTTTAAATTACGATTTAATAATAACTAATTATAAATTGGAAAAGGAGGTGAATTTTCCGTATTTTGTAATATCCAGTGACAGCTATATTGATGAAATAAGT
>JBHAFN010000079.1:0-2722 GCA_041856105.1 Bacillota bacterium | reverse complement strand
ACTTTAAGGGTGGCAGAACCGCCGCAGATTTAATGAACAAACTCCTACCAAATGGAGGAAATATTCAAATAATCATCAGCTCATATAATTTATCATGTCATACGGACAGATTAAACGGATTTAAAAATTATATTAATGAAAACAAATTAAATTTTAATATTCTTCCCATTGAAGAAAATCATGACAAAATGGAAAAAACATATCAAATTGCAATAAAATCTTTTTTAGAAAACAAGGTGGATGGATTGTATATTACCGGTAGCGGAATTGGCGGAGTTCGAAAAGCATTATTAGAAAGTAATCAAAAAATCAAAGTAATTTGTCATGACCTGTTATACGAAACAATCGATATGCTTAAAGACGATATGGTAAGCTTTGCAATCGGTCAAAGTCCCGAATTACAGGGATACTTAATAGTAAAAACATTATTTGAATATCTGATAAAAAATGAAGTTCCATCTCAAAGTAAAATATTTGTACCGATATTAATTCATTCTAAAGAATCAATTTAAAATTTTTAAATCGATTTTGTTTAAACTGAAATCTTTTGAATATTAAAAAACAAATATAAAATCTGAATTTAAATAAATTATAAAGTACCGTTAATTATTATTTAATGTGCCACATAAAAAATGGCGAGCATCCCTTAACCACGGATTTTTCGCCATTTTTACTTTCAAACTTGAGATTCAATCCAAAATTTTTACATAACTGACTGATTATTTAAATGTATCAAATATATCCATAATTTTTTTTATATCTTCTATTCTGGTTAAACCGGTTTTAGAATCAATAATAGAAGTATATACATGTGGAATTATTTTTTTTACTCCTGCACTCACCGCAATTTCCAATATTTCTCCTATATTGCTTAAATCAATCCCTCCGGTCGGTTCCAAAATAAAATCATGCTTGGCACATTGCTTTGCGACCTCGATATACTCCTCTTTATAAGCAAGACCTTTCATCGGGAAAAATTTAATCGAATTACCACCCATATCCTTTATCATTGCAATTGCGGTTTCAATATCAACTATAGCAGGCTTATCCGCTTTAGAAGATTTTGGACCTGTAGAAATAACTACTTTCCCCACAATACCGCTAGGAGAAACAAGAGAATTAATATGAGCGTTTTTATTTTTACTTGAAATTCTTGTTTGTCCGACAGAAGTAAAAACTTGATTTATATGATTGGCATATACTTCTTTACAAATCCTAACCACCATATCAGCCTGTTTAGGATTTCCACCTCCAAGTCCGATTGATAAATTCCCTTCCAATTCTTCACTATATTGTTGCATGTCTAAAATTGCATCCTCATCATTAAGATAATTTGAAGACAAAATCCCGACTAAAGCACATTTTTTGGCAGCTTTATATATTTCTTCGGCATTTTCATGGGAACCCGCCAAAACATTTAAACAAAACAATTCATTATAATAATTAATCATTTAAAATTATCTCCTTAATTCTAATTAATATTTTATCCAAATCGCTTTTTGAAGTAAGGGGTCTGGGATCAAAATATATATTCCCCAAATTTAACTCATAATTTCTTGTATAAATTCTCGGATTGCCTGATTCAAGTTTTTTTACAATTTCAAACGCATTCATTCTTAATATATATTCATCAAAGTGAACTTTTGCACGATAAATTTCTCTGCCTGATTCATCTTTTACTTTTATTGCATTACAGCCATTTATTCTGTTCACCTCTTCAATAAAGTAATCCAAATCATTATAACTAACGATTTGATCGGATTTTTCATTTACAAATTCATAAACAGCCTGAACCAACCCAAAAATATTTTCTTTTCCTATTTTCATGCTTCTTCCAATCCCATAAAAATGCTTTTTTATTTCATCGGCGTCATCTTTATTTTGTACAAGCACCAAGCCTGAAGTTGGTCCTAAAAGAGCTTTAGAACCGCTATAAATCACAAAATCAATCCCTTTTTGAATAAATGTATGAAAATCTATTTCCGCAGCACAATCCAATATTAACGGAAGATTATATTTTTTTGATAATAAAATCATTTCATCTAAAGTAATCATATTTTTTTGAACACAATGAGAGCTTAAGACATAAAATAAAGCCGCTGTATTTTCACTTATTAACATTTCAACATCTGTATAAGTAACCTTATTGGCATATCCCGCTTCCATAACTGTTGCGCCGGCACTATCAAGCATAACCTCAACAGGAACACCATAATCAACATTTTGCCCTTTAGGAATAATTACTTCTTTCTTTATTTTTGAATTTCTTATTTCGTCATGATGTAATATAAAATAAGGATAATTTCTACATATTACGCTAGCTACACTTAATACAATCCCTGCAGAGGCACTGTTTGTAATAACTGCACTTGGTGCATTTAAAAGCAATGCAACCTCATCTCCCGCTTTTTCATATAATTCATCAATCAGAAAATAATGATTCGCTCCATATTTAATCGCTTCTAAAACCCCCGAAGACAACGTAGATACTCCCAGCTTGGTCATTCTCCCCGAAGCATTTATCACCTCAGAAATTTTGTCTTTCAAATATACCATCATCCGCCTCCAAATATTTACCGTTAATTAAACAGGCTTTCGGTTTAATTATTTTAGAAATTTCAATTATTTTACCCGTACTGTCTTTTTGTATATTATTAGTTTCAATCACATTAAAAAATGTCAGATTAGCCAAATTTTTTTCCTTTACAAAACCATATCCTTT
>JBHAFN010000078.1:0-5582 GCA_041856105.1 Bacillota bacterium | reverse complement strand
CATTGAAAGAGATAATTATGAGATTCCTGAATATATAAGAAACATTGGAGTAAACAGAAAGTATTATTTAAGAACCTACGGCTGTCAGGCAAATGAAAGAGATAGTGAAACAATAGCCGGAATGCTTAAAGAAATGAGCTTTGAAAGAACCGATAATGTCGAAGAAGCGGATTTCCTGTTGTTTAATACCTGTGCGATCAGGGCAAATGCCGAAAACAAAGTTTTCGGAGAAATAGGGCAGTTAAAAAAACTTAAGGTGAACAATCCCGATATTATCTTCGGAATATGCGGTTGTATGGTTCAAGAAGAAGTGGTAGTAGATAAAATATTAAGGCAATATGACCAGATAGACTTAATTTTCGGTACCCATAATATCCATCGTTTCCCTCAGCTTTTATTTAACGCCATGATGTCCAAAGAAAGAACGGTGGAAGTGTT
Organism: Bacillota bacterium; assembly: GCA_041856105.1. Lineage (GTDB taxonomy): Bacteria > Bacillota_I > Bacilli_A > Erysipelotrichales > Erysipelotrichaceae > UBA9076. The sequence continues at coordinate 5,144 of JBHAFN010000078.1, read as the reverse complement.
TTCCAAAGAAGGGGAAATCATTGAAAATTTACCCGTCAAAAGATTTAACAACTATAAGGCGTGGGTTAATATCATGTATGGATGCGATAAGTTTTGCACATACTGTATCGTACCGTACACCAGAGGTAAACAACGTTCGAGACTGATGGAAGATATCATCAACGAAGTAAAGGACTTAAAGGAAAAGGGTTATAAAGAGATTACCTTGTTGGGACAAAATGTCAATGCCTACGGCAAAGATTTGGGAATGAAAGACGGTTTTGCGGATTTACTTAATGAAGTTGCCAAAATTGATATTGACAGAATAAGATTTTCTACCAGTCATCCTAAAGATTTCAGTATGAAAATGGTTAAAGTTATGAAAGACAATAAAAATATTATGCCTTTCTTACACCTGCCGGTTCAATCCGGAAACAATCAAATATTGAGAAAAATGGCAAGGGGATATACCGTAGAGCATTTTATGATGTTGTTTGATGAATTGAAGAAGAATATTCCCAACATTGCCTTCAGTACCGATATGATTGTAGGTTTTCCCAATGAAACCGAAGAACAGTTTCAAGATACGTTGAAATTAGTTGATTATTGTCAGTTTGATTTTGCTTTTTTGTTTATCTACAGTCCAAGAGTAGGTACTCCCGCCGCAAAAATGCCTGATGATATCGATGCCAAAGAAAAAACGAGAAGATTAAAACTTTTAAATGAAAAGGTGGCGCATTACGCCAATATAAAAAATCAGGCATACCTGAATAAAGTGGTTAAGGTTTTGGTTGACGGAAAAAGTAAAAGAAACGATCAGGTTTACAGCGGATACAGCGAAGAAAATAAATTGGTTAACTTTACCGGTAATAACGTTAAAACCGGTGATATTGTGGACGTTTTAATCACGGAAATAAGAAGTTGGTCGATGAACGGAAAAAAGATTGAGTTATAGTCTAGCGTAAATCGTATTTTCGTGATAGGCTTTATTTGAATATTTTTTGGAGGAAATAATAATGGATAATATAAAGTTTTTTGCGTTGGGAGGACTTGATGAAGACGGCAAAAACTGTTATGTCGTTGAGATTAATGATAAAATATTTGTTCTGGAGTGCGGATTAAAATATCCCGATATCGATCAATTGGGAATAGAGATGATTATTCCTGATTTTAAATATTTAATTGAAAATCAAAACAGAATAAAAGGAATATTTATCAGCCACGGCAATGAAGATGTAATGGCTGCCGTAATTAAACTTGCCAAGAGTGTTAATGTTCCGATTTATACCGCTCCTTTAACGGCGTATATAATTGAAAACAGATTGAAAAAGGCGGGAATAAAGAAATATGAATTGCATCGTATCAGAAGAAATTCCGTTTTAAATATTGACGGGGTTACGGTTAAAACCTTTGGAGTTACTCAATCAATAGCCGATTCTTTCGGGGTTGCGATTAAAACCGAGCATGGTTATATAGTTTACAGCAGCGAATTTATTTTTGATTATGATATTAAAAACGAAGCATTTAAATGTGATATTGCCAACTTGACTTCTATCGGTCAGGAGGGGGTATTGGCTTTGCTTACCGAATCCGTAGCGTCTACCAGAAGCGGGCATAGCGCGCCTAATCACAGAATTACTCCATTGGTCGAATCTTATTTTGAAGAAACCGAACATAGAATATGTATTACAATGTATAATCAAAACTTATATCGTTTGATTGAAGTGATCGAACTGGCGAATAAGTACAATCGCAAAATAATGTTTTACGATGATGAATTGAAGGAGTTTATGAATGAAGTGGCCAAACTCGGCTATTATCATGTTCCTGTCGGTTTGGAAATACCTAAGAGTCAGTTTAATAATGACATTGAAAATGTACTGGTGATTATTTCCGGAGTCGGTTCCAATATTTTTAAAAGAGTATTGACCATTGCGACAAAGGAAGATCCTTTAATTGAATTTAGGCCTACGGATACCATTATTATCGCTTCTCCATCGGTACCGGGTACGGAAAGAGAAGCTAATCGTATGGAGAACGGCTTGTATAAAGAAGGCGCAAGAGTTTATGCGACCGATAAAAAGCGGATGTTTTCCATGCATGCGGCAATTGAAGATTTAAAAATGATGATTTATCTGTTTAAACCGAAATATTATATTCCGGTTAAAGGTGAATACAGACAATTGATATCCAATGCGAATATTGCGCTTGATATGGGATATAACGCCAACAAGATCATTGTTTTGGATAACGGACAGGTTGCCAAAATAGTAAACGGTGAATTGCAGAGAGATTATGATAAGATTGAACTTGAAGATGTTTTGGTTGACGGTAATGATTCGGTCGATTCCAGCGGAATGGTTTTAAAAGATAGAGAAATTTTATCTACCGACGGGGCAATTGTGGTTGGAGTGGTTATAAATCACGCAACTAAAAAGATTATCGGCGGACCGGATGTTCAAAGCAGAGGGGTTATTTATTTGAAAGATGCCGATTATATAGTTAAAACCATCGGAGAAATGATGGAAAAAATTATTGAAGATGCGGTAAAAAGCGGGAAATATGATAATATGAACTGTCGGATGGAAGCAAGAGAGGCTATCGGTAAATATGTTTTAAAAGAAACAGGGAAAAAACCGATGATTCTTCCGGCGATAGTGGAAATTAATTCTGTTGAATAGGGGATAAACGGTGGCAAGAAGAAATACGGTTAAAAGTAAAAAAGAAGTAAAAAAAGATCATGAGCTGTTAATGTTTATTTTAATAGTGGTTTTTATAGCGTTGAGTATCATTGCGTATTCCAGACAGGGGGTTTTGGGAATATTCTTTTCCAATTTTGTCAAGTTTGCTTTCGGGGAGTATGCTTATACGGTTTTATTGGTGTTGATTATTTTGTTTTTAGGAATTTTAATTGATAAAAAGAAGGTTATTTTCAGTAGAAAGACTGTTGTGGCGGCGATTTTATTATTAAGTGCTTTGTTTTTATATTCGGCATTGGAAGGAATTGCCGACAGTGAGGTCGGTTTCGTTATTTTTGAAAGCTATTTAGAAAGATTACCTGATTATTTCGGTGATGAAGCCGTTTTGACATATGGCGGAGTTATCGGTGCGTTATTGTTATCCGTTTCCACCATCTTATTTGCAAAAGCAGGTACTTATGTAGTGGTAGTGGCATTGGTTGCCATCGGTATATTGATTTTAATTCCTTTGAGCGCTTACAAAGAAATGTGGCTTTATTTAAAGAAATTTTTTGCCTTACCGGAAAAAATTATGGATTTCGGCGTTGAAGACGATGAATATGAAGATGATGATTATGAAGTCGTTGAAAAGCCCAGAGTTGTTCAAACCAAGTTTGCCGGTGTTTTGGATGATAAATATGAACATCATGAACATGATAATTTTAAATCTTCCATTTTTATGGACGTTGATCCCGAAATAAATAAAAAAGATAAAATCGAAATAGTTGAAAAGGCGAGTGAACCTACTTTAAGGGTGGTTGATTATAATAAACCCGTTGAAGATAAACCATATAAAAAGATGGAAGCGGAAAAAACCGAGGTTGATGAGGTTAAAAACGTTTCCAAAACCAATAACGGCGAATATATTTTGCCTAATATTAATATTTTGGATGCCGTATCGATAAAATCTAAAAGCAATGCCAACAGTAATGCGGCTAAAGAAAAGGGCATCAGACTTTTGGAAATCTTAAAGAATTTTGGTATTGACGCAAATCTAATAGCTACGCATATCGGACCGTCGGTTACCAAATATGAAATTAAACCTGATTCCAACGTTAAGGTCAGTAAAATAATCAGTATTCAGGATAATATTAAAATGGAACTTGCCGCTAGGGATATTCGTATAGAAGCGCCGATCCCGGGTAGAAACGCTATCGGGATTGAAATTCCCAATGTTGAAACAACTCCTGTAAAAATGAAAGAGATTGTCAGTGATATTCCGATGGATAAAAGGAATAAACCTTTATTATTGGCATTAGGTAAAGATTTATTGGGAAAATCGGTATTTTGTCAATTGGATAAAATGCCGCACTTGTTAATTGCCGGAGCTACGGGTTCGGGTAAATCCGTTTGTATGAACGCCATTATCACATCTTTATTGTTAAGAACTACTCCAGATGAGGTAAAACTTTTATTGGTCGATCCTAAAAAAGTTGAATTTACTCCGTATGCGAATATTCCTCACTTAATCGGACCGGTAATTAACGATTCCACTCAAGCCAATAACGCTTTAAAAGTAATCGTTCAAATAATGGATGAAAGATATGACATATTTTCGCTGAATCAGGTCAGGAATATTCAGGCATATAATGAAAAAGTCAAAAAGGATCCTACCGAAGCCATGCTTAAACCTTTGCCTTATATCGTAGTTATTATCGATGAGTTGGCTGATTTGATGGCTGTGGCCGGAAAAGAGGTCGAAGTAAGTATTCAAAGAATTACTCAGCTGGCCAGAGCGGCGGGAATTCATTTAATCGTTGCGACGCAAAGACCCAGTACGGATGTTATTACCGGGATAATAAAAGCCAATATTCCCAGCAGAATTGCTTTTAGCGTTTCCAGCGGAATTGACAGCAGAACCATTTTGGATCAGGTCGGTGCGGAGAGATTGTTAGGCTATGGAGATATGCTTTATTTCCCTATCGGAGAACCGAGTTCTTTAAGACTACAGGGAGTTTATGTAACCGATGATGAAGTTTCCCGAATAGCTGAATTTTGTTCATCACAAAGAAGACCGATGTATGACGATGCGTTTGTAAGACTTGAGGGAATAGAGGGAAATGACGGTACGGCAATTATTCAAGCCAATGAAGATCCGTTGTATATTGAAATTAAAGAATACGTCGTTGAAGTACAAAAGGCTTCCACTTCTTTATTACAAAGAAGGTTCGGTATCGGCTATAACAGGGCGGCAAGAATGATTGATGTTTTGGAACAAAACGGGGTTATCGGTCCTGCCCAAGGCTCCAAGCCCAGAGATGTTTATTTAAAGAAAGAAGATGACTTGATTTGACAGGTCATTTTTTTGGCATTTTTATATTTGACTAGTTTTTGTATTAAATATAAAATAATTTAGGAGGCTCATTGCCTTTTACATGTACGGAGGAAAGACATGAAAAAAATAAGCAAAGTATTATTATCATTATT
>JBHAFN010000077.1:0-2686 GCA_041856105.1 Bacillota bacterium | reverse complement strand
CCTTAATTAACTTTCCATTTGCTTTTACGGGGTCGCCTGTAATGATACCTTCGTTGATACGCTCCTGCAAACCGAATTTTCTTTGCAGTAAATCCTGAATAACGATGATAATACTCGACAAGGTTTCTTCTACCGTCTCTTTTACAACGGCTCGGTACAGATACGGCAGTATATCTTCTGCGACTGCTTTTTCATCCATCCAAAGAGAACGCATTGCCGTTGCTGCATCTCCTCTTAACTCATCGTCCGTATCGTTTTGTAACCTATCGTTTAAAAGAGGTAAATCATCTTTATCGCCCATCCAGCCTAAAACAATTATACAGCGTTCACGGATATTTTTGTCTTTTGATTTAATATGTTCCTTTACATAGGGCAATATTTTATTTGAACCGATAGAACCTAATAACTGTATTGCTTCTCCCCGTAAAAAAATATCCTGTGCATCGTGTATTTTTTTTAATAAAAAAGGCTCTATAATCGAAAAGGGACGTTTCTCAAAATCCTCAAAAAGATGATGATACAAAGTTGCGTCTATGTTCAATTTCAATAAAGAAAAATGATATTCCAAAATTTCATCGTCATTCGACTTCAATAACAATTCCGAAATTCGAAGAATTTGTTTATAAGGCACAAATTCCCGTTTTTCCTTTATAATGTCCTCTAATATTTTATTGATTTCCGTTTGTAAATTCATTATTGTTTTCTTTTCTATTCTGTTATCCTGCCGAAAGCAATACATTCCATTCCGGAGCGAGCATTTTGCTCGTACCTTAGTTTTGTAAATTTCAGTATGGACACGAGCTGCAAGCTAGCGCCGGAGTGGGGCGTAGTAGCGATATCTATTGTACACCAATTCAGTTTCGGTATCAAGGTATTGACCTTTTTACTATTTAACTAATGCGGGTTGTTTGTAAATCCAGTTATTCCGTTGGCAAAATTCAAAAAATTTTAAGTTTTCTTTAGGCTCTTTGAAAGTTATATAAACTGTTTTTAAATTCGGTAATTCACTTAATATGCTGAAATCATCTGCTTTTAATAATGATAAATCAGTCATCATTAAGGATTCCAAATTACTCATTTTAAATATTTCCGAAACATCCGCCAGTTTAGGTAAATGAGTTGTTTGGAACAATTTTATATTGCCGGGATTAATAAATTCGGGAATGGCAGAAACTAAGGGCATATATCTTAACCAAACTTCCTGAATATGCGGCAATTGTCCAATATAACTTAAATCCATATCTTTACATTTTTCCAAATATAAAGAGGTAAGATTCGGAAAAACTTCCATAATTTTTTCGCAACTTAAAAGTTTTCTATATATCCTAAGCATTTTAAGTGTAAGTTTGGGGATTATTTTATCCAAATCCAAGTCAAAGACTGCACAGGTTTTAAGACTTGTCAATTCATCAATAAATGAATGCTGCTTTGAAGTTAATCCGTTTTCAAGTTCGAAATGTTTTAGTCTTGAAAACTTTTTTAAATCATTCAGTGATATTCCCTTTTTAAAGTTTTTCCGCAATTTCAATACTTGTAAATCTTTAATAAAGCTTATGTCCGACAGAGAACTTATTTCTCCGGCGGCAACAAAAATATCAAGTTGTTTGATATTGGTAAGGCTTCTTAATATGTGCAAATTACCCGAATAATTTTTAAGATGCTCATCAATCCATAATAAAACCGGTATATCGTGTTTGGACAAAACAGTATTTACCTTATCCAAGATTAATTCTTCCGCCGAATTTTCAATATAAATTCGGTCATAATTATTTATCGTTTTATCCAAGTTATTGAGTTCCGAATCTGATACGGAATTAAGTTTTAAATCTTCTTTCATATTTGATATTATTTTGCTTTGCAACCATTACCATTTTCACTATAATGGTCTTTTATTTTTTTATCTATTTCTTCTAAATAATTTTCTCCGTATTTCTGCTTCAACCATTTTATACCATCTTTCCTTCTACCTTTCTTATCTCCTATTCTTACGGGTTTATTTATATTTTTTACTTTATCAGTTAAATCTTTATTTAATAATAATCTATCATGTACTACATCTTCTACTCCTTGTGCCGTATCTGTATCGGGTATATCTGTAAATATATCTGTGCCCGAATTTACTTTGTCACTCTTATATCTCGTATTTGCATTTTGTTTGGCCTTTCCTACATAAATTTCATTATTTCTTAAATAGACAGTTGCCAGTCCCAATATATCAACTTCCGCATTCAGATTTTTTACGAAAGCGTACAATGTAGGATTATTTCCCGCCAATCCTATCGGGTCTTGGCTAATATAAGTACCTGTGTTACAATCATAATATCTGTACCTATTATAACATAAATCCGTCTCACTGTCAAAGTATTGCCCTTGAAACAAAAATGGCACAAAGTATGTTATTCGTCTAAATTTGCTTTTCTTTTTCTAAACGTTCTTTTACTCGAATATGCTCTACCCCCAATAACTTAATCAATTCCTCTGTTGAATAATCTTTGACATATTTTATATCCTTTCTTAACTTTATATTAGGTAATAAAAAATTTATAAAAAACTCTTCAGGTGTAGCGTCCCAAGGTATGATACCAAAAAAAGGTTCTAAAAAAGCCAAAGGGTCTATTGCTCTATTTCTATGCAATCCCAAAGAACTTATCTCTACTTTGTAATTATACGAAGTACATATCGGCTT
>JBHAFN010000076.1:0-3317 GCA_041856105.1 Bacillota bacterium | reverse complement strand
CTGTAAGTCATATCGTTGGCAACGATAGACAACAAATGCCTTTTCCAACCAATTCAAATAGTTATAAACCGCTTCAACAGACAAAGATCGTCCTTCGTTTTTCAAAAACTTCGCAATGGCATTAGCTGAAAAAGTCTTTCCCACATTTTCAACGATATAATTGACAACGCGGTTAAACAGGTCAAAGTTCATAATATTGTGTCGCCTTGTAATATCGTTCGTAATGACAGAGTTGTAAATGCCTTCCACGATTTGATAGGCAGAACGTTCGTCAAAGTTGCTCAGCGCTACAATGGGGAAACCGCCCAACCGCAGGTATTCGTTTAACAACTCCTTGGGAGAACGGGTATCTGATTTTTTAAATTCCAAATACTCAGCAAAAGATAACGTATAAACCGGAATGGAAATATACCGCCCTGTCAAGTAGGTGGATATTTCGCCGGACATCAGCTTGGAATTGGAGCCGGTCACATAAATATCGGTGTTGGCATTCTCCAACAGACTATTGACCGTTTTTTCCCAACCGGAGATTTCCTGCACTTCATCCAGCAAAAGATAGTAGCGTCCTCCTCCAGTCATTTGCCTTTTTATATCGTTATACATATCTTTGTCGGTCATGCCATCATCAAAATCCTCTGACGTATATCGCATACTGATGATATGGTCTGCGGCAATCCCATTTTCCAGCAGATCATCCCGTAGCATATCTAAAATTGTTGATTTACCGCAGCGCCGAATTCCCGCTAATATCTTCACAAGCGGAACATCTCGATAGGTTTTCAGCGTATTCATATAGTTTGACCGGATAATCATATTACTCGCCTCCTTATCCTTTACTCATAGTATATCTAAAAAGTCTAAAAATATCGACAGTTTTTATGTATAATCCGTAAAAACATGCTAGATATCAAAACTTTTTCGTTAAATGATTTAGATATATAGAAACGGCATATTCCTTGATTACTTTCGTATTCTTTCCCACTGTATCCACATAATATCCTCAGAATTTCTCTTATCCCTTCCCTTTTTTCTCCAAAAAATACTTGTCTTCTATACTTTGGCGCAAATACTATGTGATACTTACAATTCCACCCTTGTGTCAAATATCGGATACATTTTTTATTCCGTAAATTTCCAAATTATCTAAACCTTATTCTTGCCATAGACATATATCCCGTCTATGACTGCATTTATCCAAATGTTTATGACAATCTTAAAATAGAAATAAATAAGAAAAAGGACTCCTCAATAAAAAAGACGAGTTTCTTCATCTTAATTATCTGCAAATCAAAGTTTCTTCTATTTTTTTCTAAACCAAGGGATAACTCTATTTACCTTTTGTAAATACATCATATACTCATCGTCAAATTTTTCTTTCAGCCATTTCTCTTCAGTACATTTAATCAATATAGTTAAGTAAATCCAAAAGATAAATGGCAATAGCAACAAATATAGATTGCAGGCTAAGAATAAAATTCCTGTAAAAATAAACAGAAAAGCGGAGTAGATTGGATTTCTTACAATGGAATAAACTCCGGTTGTAATCAAATTTCCCTTCTTAACTTCAGCTCCTATTTTTTGAAACAAAACTGATTTTATCCATAAGGTAATACCACCTATGATAAGAAATATACCTATAATGTACATAAATATCTGGGCTTTATGAATTTTTCCCATTTCTAAAAATCCATAATAGTCTAAAGCTAATCCTCCTATTGTGAGAATTAAACAACTTATTACATATATAGGTCCAACCCCAAATACCGGTAGTATTCTTTTTTCATTTTTCTCATTTGTTTCTACTTCTTCCTTTGCAATCTCAATATACTCTTTCAGCTTTTTCTGCAATAAATTTTTATCTGTCAGTTTTAAGGTGTATTCCGATACCATTGTAGGTGAAAGACTTCCGCTTAACGCAAATTCTACTACCTCATCATCTTTGTATAGTTCAAAGAATTGCTTCATTCTGTAAAGACCTCTACGATTAAATCCCTTTAGGTCGGGATATTTCATCCGGAAAAATTCGGCTACATTATCAACAAATCTAGAGCCATAAGATGACTCTTTAGTTTTTTCGCTAATATATTTCCCACCTCTTGATACATTAAAATCGGCTCTTCATTAACTTTTCTATATGCGCGCTCTATTGCGCGTTTTCTACAATCGTAACAATCTCTTCAAATGGATTGTTGTTTTTTCTGTGCTTATATTTTGCAAAGAACTATTTTCTTTATCCATAAGTTCCTATCAGCAACTGACATCTATAATTCATTTCCAAAAATATATATTATCCTTGTATAACTATATTACCATGCGCATAGCCTATGGTATTCATCTTTGACAATAAAAATCGCCAATCAGCGACTTTTTATATACTCAATTACATTGGAAGAAATAGTAACCGTAATTAATGAATAAACAATTTTACCAAGCGGAATATAAGTTAAGCTAAGCAATAATACAGTAACATCCGTAATCATATATGCAAAAGATATTTTGATATTCAACTTTTTACTTAACATCATCGCCAAAGAATCATCGCCTCCGCATGCCCCGCCAATTCTTACCACCATTCCGACTCCTATTCCCAACAACAAACCGCCGACAACAGCTCCCATAAGTTCATTAACAACTATAAACCCCAAAACAGGTTTGAACATGGATAAAAAATAATACATGATTGAAAAACAAAAAGAAGAAAATAAGGAATACTTTAAAAAATTTCCGCCGATAACATAATGCGCCGTAATCATTAAAGAATAATCCATAATAATGGACGAAAAGGACGGATTAATCTTATACCAATGGGCTAATAATAAAATTAACCCCAAAACTCCTCCCTCCGTCAATTCACTTTGGGCATGAATATTATAAATCGCAAAAGTTAGTATGAAAGTTCCTAATGCGATTAATAAATAATTGTTTATTTCCGTTTTCAGATTTTTTTTCGACTCCATAAATACCTCAACAATTATTATAATATATAATCAGGTATTTTAAGTTAATTATTAATAATCTCCTTGGGCAAGCATCGCCTCAATAACTCTGCTCATTCCCGCAATATTCGCCGCAGATACATAATTGTTTTTAGCTAAACCGTATTCCTGCATAGCCTTAAAACATTGATTGTGAATTTCTTTCATAATTCCTTTAAGCTTTTCATCCACCTCTGCACTTGTCCAGCCGTATCGCATACTGTTTTGACTCATTTCCAAAGCGGAAGTAGCCACACCGCCGGCATTAGCGGCTTTCCCCGGCGCAATAAAAACGTTATTTTCCAAATAATATGCAATAGCCTCGTTGCTGCTAGGCATGTT
>JBHAFN010000075.1:0-7596 GCA_041856105.1 Bacillota bacterium | reverse complement strand
AGCTTCCTATCGGTGCTTTTACCCGAACGGTTACTCCGTTTATTTCACTTGTCCCGTTTATTTCTTCTTTGTTGTATTCGATTGTTTCTTCAACTGTATCTTCTTCAACTGCAATCGCTTCTTCCGTAACAACCGGTTCCTCAGTAGAAACCGGATTCTCGGTAACAATCGGTTCTTCAGTAGAAACAGGTTCTTCAGTAACGACAACCGTTTCTTCAACAGGAGTTGTTTCCACCGGTTCTTCGACAACTTCATTGTTCTCCGGCGTATTTTCATCGTTTTGTACGGTTTCTTCAACAGGTACAGTCTCATCAACGACTTCAGCACCCGTATCCGTAACAACTTCCGTTTCCACATTACTGTGGACTTCTTCAACCACTTCTTCAGCGGAAACGGGCTGATTGTTCGTATCTGCGACATCTTCAGCAAAAGCCTTATCCATATAAAAGCCGCTGAAAACCAAAGATAGAAGTAAAAATATTTTTATTAGTTTTTTCATTCAATACTCCCCCGTAATCTTTACAATATAAATTTAACATATGATACTGAGATAGTCAAAGTTATTGTTTAACTTCTCTGACCGCAAAATAATGACCTTCTTCATCAGAAAAACTGAAATGTACCAAATCATCCATTTTACTGATGGGACTGACCTTAACTCCCTTGGCAATAAATTCATTTCTGGTTTCTTCCAAATCATTTGTACTCATTAAAATTGACGGATTACCCAAATTGACTTTTGGACTGTTTTTTGAAACAAATTCTTTCTCGTATAAAACAAACTGCACACTTGAATCACTCAACGGTGCAATAGTATAAGAAACATAATATTCGTTTTTATTTTCTTCGATTAAATTAAAACCGATTTTATTTACCCAAAAGTCTTTGGCACCTTCAATATCATTAACATATAGCATTACCTGTCCGATTGATTTTATCATAATTTTCTCCTTAAACTTCATGAATCATATCAATCCGTCGCAATTAAATCTATTCATATGCATTGCTTAAATTTATTTGATTAAGCTAAATTGTTTTTTATCTTGAATGCAAAGCATAAATCATATCCAAGAAAAAAGAATCAAATTACTCTGATTCTTTAATGCCAAATTTCTTATTGAATTTTTCAATACGACCTTGAGCTGCCGCAAAACGTTGTCTACCGGTAAAGAAAGGATGACAATTTGAACATGTATCAACCTTTATTTCTTTATTTGTAGAACCACTTTCAAATTCAGTGCCACAGCTTGAACAAACAACTTTAACCTTGTTATATGTTGGATGTATTCCTGATTTCATAATTTGTTCTCCCTTCCGCCTTAAACTATTGTTAGCTTAAAGTAAGTGCTAAAAAATGATAACACATAATAAACATATTAGCAATAAATAATTCACTTATGATTTTTTTGCTTTTTTGACAACAGGTATCATTTTTGCTAAATCTTAACATATCTATATTTTCCGTATTTTTTTGATAATATAAAATGAACCTAGAATAGTTAACATATAACCATAAATACTTAAAGTTGAAGAAGTATCGGGAACACTGTAAACCACAGGTTTGTTAACAACGGAAGGATTAACGGTAACCGTTGAAGAAGTTGTTGAAGTCGGACTTGAAACAGGCGTTACAATGGGAATCGATCTCCATTTAGCGATATATGTTGCATCACTTGTAACCGTAGGACTGACAACCAAATCCCACCCGTCAAAAACATAGCCGGCTTTACCAAGCGGATTGCCGTTTAAATCAACCGCACCGCTATAACCCGGGGTATTTGTTCCATGTAAAAGACCACTATGAACATTATCCGCAAAATCACCATGAGTCCCCGGCTTATATGTAACCGTATATTTATATAAGTAGTTTTTTACGGAAACATTATATGTTTCGTTACTTGCCGCCTGAACATAAAATGTTGAAGAATATATTTTCCCGCTGACCAAATCATAACCGTCGCTAAGGACAGGATTATAAATAGAATCATGATAAGTTTCCACAAATCTCATATTGCCCTGAGGTAAATTTTGAATTAAAATCTTCCCTTCCGTATTTGTGGTATTTTCACCTGCGGGAGTATATTCTTTCCATACACCGTTAACCGTATCATAAATTTCCAACTTAAACTTTGCCCCGGATATCGGATCATTTGTGTCTCCGTTTATCTTGGTGATTTCCGCTTTGGCATTGGTAAGGACAATTGTTCCTCCTCCAATGGCGGGCTGTTGAATACCGCTTCCCGTCAGGCTGTAACTTGTCGCTTGTCCGTTATTTAAATAAGAAATCGTAGCGGTATTTACTTTTGTGGTCGGAACGCTTACGGTGTTTGGATAAGACTCCCTAAATCTTACCGTGTATCTGGCAACCCCACCGCCGATAATATTGTTTGCGCCATATGTTGCGGTAAAAAAATTCTCCAATGCCGCTCTGTTTTCTTCCAAATAATAATTGTTGTTTATTCCGAAAGTAGCCGCATCTTGAGCAAAATCAGGTTTTATTTCCTGATACTTCAAACCGTTGTTGCCGATATCCCCAAAATAAACCACCAACTTATTTTGCCCGGTATTGGAATCAATATATACACCCCATTGTAACGGAGCCAAACCGTTTTTAAAATCTTCATACGATTGACCGGGATTTTGAGAAACCTTGGTAAATCTTGTCGAAATATTTATCGGATAACTTTCCAATGCCGCATTAGCCGTATTCTGCAAGCTGTACGGGAAATTCAAATTCGCCAAAACAAATAATTCATAAATGGAATTATAGGCCGAAAAGGAAGCTTCCAGCGTATCCTCCAAATATACGTTATTCTTAACATTAAAAGCTCCGCCAAAAGATTCAGCCAATTCCACCGTTCCGATATTATTAACGTCAATCAACCATTCCAAACCGCTTGGAGTGCTTGATGAACTTACGCTTATTTTTCTATCTTGTCGAAAAGCGTTACTTAACACGATTCCGTTAAACTTTATTTCCTTAGATATATTGCCGATGGTAACGGTCTGTGTCAATCCACGGGGATTATAATTGGTTAAGGCGCTTGGACCGGTTAAAATTACCGCATCGGCGATACTGTTAAAACCGTTGGCTCCCGCCTTTAAAACGATTTCAATCATTTTTGTATCACCGTTAATTCGCCAATCCGCAATCCCGTTTAAATCGGTCCATCCCGTTGTCATAGCTTTCCACTCCCCGCTAACGGCATTTACCGGTAAAGAAATATTGAAAGTATCACCTTCATTAAAAACATTACCTGCCGAAGGAACCGCTTTCCAATTTATATAAAGTTGATAGCTGCTTGCGGGTATTGCGGGATTGGAAACACTCAATGCATCCCCGTTTAAATCTCTGATTTCCCAATCAATAATTTCTACATTCGCAGAATAATCAACAGCTTTTACATCAACAACCAAGCCGCTGCCCAGCAACGATAATAAAACAACCAAAATAAAAAATATCTTTCTCATAAACCATCCCCTGTCCAACAATATTTTTTTAATCATAACATACTTTAAAACCCGAAACAATTTAATAGCTTCCTGTTTGTTTATATATTCTTTGAATTTCGAATTATTTTAACCCGATTAAATATGTTTTCTTTTTCCCCCTATTTTATCTAAAAACGAGCTTCCGTTTTCACATGATTTCACATCAAAATAATCAAGACAGGTCGCCCCGACATCGGACATTGTTTCTCTTAAACCTAAATCAACCCCTTCTATGCCCTGACGATAAATTAATAAAGGCACATTTTCTCTTGTGTGTTTACTATGCCCGATATTAGGATCGTTACCGTGATCCGCCTGAACAATCAAAATATCATCTTCTTCCATTAACTCTAAAATTCTTCCCAGACCCTCGTCAGCTTGTTTTAAAACCTCCACATATCTTGCACTGTTTTGAGAATGACCTGCCAAGTCCGTTTCCTGAACATTGGTACATATAAAACCGTAATCAATACTCTTAATCGCCTCAACAGTATGCTCCATCACTTCAACGGTAGGAACGCTGCTGATCGATTTTCCTTGTTCATTAATCACAATATCCGCAACTTTACCTATTAAAATGCACGGAATATTATTTTCGGTTAATATCGTCGGTGCCTGAACCTTATGATTAACCCCGTAACCTAAATGTAGGCATTGATAACCGCAATCATATGATTTGGATTTTGCGGAACCTACTCCTATATAAGTGTTTTCTCTAACTTCTTCCGCATTAAACAAGTCCTGCATATTATTACCCGTACCGCCAAATACAATCACTCTACCCACGGTCGCAACTTCTCTTACCGTTTGACCTATTTCCAATTCTTTTTCAAAACTTAAATAATCCAAGGGAGCGGTTACGTTGTAACACATCCCCAAATCCGCCTCTAAATTGTCCCCTACCGTACAATAATCATCTACCACCAAATACTTTAGCTTTTCTATATATCTGTATTCAACTTTATGCCCCTTTTCTTTTAAACGCTTATTAATTAAATCCGCTTTTTCCTGAAAAGGTTTTTTCTCAGGTTTTTTAGGCAGGGTTCCCATTATTTCCTGATGTCCCATAAAGGTATCGGCTCCAAAATGCATCAATTCGCTTTTACCGAAGTTAGCTTTTTTACTAAACTTCATCATTCCGCTTTCCTGACCATAGGCATTCATCAAACCTAATTTTTCCAATACGGGAAGCTTTAAGTCGGGAAAATCTTTCAATAGACTTTTCAACGTATTTGCCTTTTCATCCTGCGGTCTTACAAGACGAGCATCAGCGGTTGCCCCCATCCCAAAACCGTCCAAAACAATCACAATAAACCTGTTTTTCATTTTTTATCTCCCAGTCCGTTATATAAACCGATAATTTCAGGTTTATCCTTTGATAATCCCTCAATTAAACAAATATCGCTTCTACATACGAATGCCTGAAATCTGAAAGCCATTACTACACTGCTGCCGACAGGAAACTTATTTTTCAGTCCGAGATAATAGTCTATACTATCTATATTAGGCAATATTACTTTTTCAATTGTTCTTTTTTCGTTAATTACCAAAGCGTTTTCGATATGACCCCTGCGATAGTAGCCTCCGCCATAGTAATAAGCCATGCCGTTTAGACAATGGGAAATTTCGCTTAAGTAAACGACACACTGTTTTTCATATGTGTCATGCCGGGCATGGTATGGCGTTGTCGCACTTAAGCCGTGTCCCGGTTCAAGACTTTTAACAAAAGGATAATCCTTCATTTTTAAAATAGTATGTGTACAGGTTGAGGACGGAGCGTTGACATTAACGATGTTACACCCTAAATCCTCCAATATTTTTTTCGCTTTAAATAATGTTTTTAAATTATTTAAACTTTCAATATCATCTTTTTCCTCGTCATACAAAAAACAAGGAAAAGCATCAACTCCGGCGATTTCCACATTTTGCAGGCCGGAAATATCCCTAACCAATTTTTCCAGCTCATCCGTATAAAATCCGCTATATTGCCCGCTATAAAATGTATCATCTTCATCAATAGCCTTAATCATTAATTTCTGCACTTTTCCATATTTCTTGGCGGCGACATCGATTTCCTTGATTTTTTCGGCGGAATAAACGGTTATATATTCACATCCGTATTTAACCGCTTTATCAATCATCCCTTTGGGAATTTGAACCAAATGACCGATATGAGCAATTTTTAAACCATGTCTCATCATCACTTCGGCTTCTTTATAATCTACTACCACAGCTCCTTTATAGCCGATATCCTCCAACAGTTTCGCCAGATACGGATTTCTTCCTAATTGCTTAAGCATGTAGTATAACTCGATATTGTGCTTACAAGCTTCTTCATACATGGTTTTTGCATTTTTAACGAATTGATCCACATCCACCACAAAAGTATCCGGCAAGATTTTATTTTCCTGATGTAATTTAACCGCCTCATCAATTAATCGACTATTTTCTTTAATTACTTTATTTAAAAACATTATTTCACCTTCTTAATACTTTCTTTAAGAATTCTGATAACCGTTTCCGATCCGCTTCGATTCGGATTTATTCTAATCATCCTCTCTTCTAAAGCGGGATCCGCTTTAATAAACGTACCTGATACCCGATAAAATAACGGTAAAGCCTCATACTTGGATTCAGCCCCGACGGGATTAGGTAAACCTCCCAAAGCTTCCGTATGTTTCAACACCTCTTTTGCAATATTATCTTTAAACTCAACCAGTAAAACCTTAGATTGGGCATTGGCTAAAAAAGCTTGTTTAACCTCAGGCACTTCGTTATTGTTCAATCTGGTTAACAATTCTTCATTTACCTCAGCCTGAATGGCTAAAGCAACCGGAGCATAAATCAACCCTCTTAAAACTTCCATGGCCTGCGGACCTTGAACCTTGGTTCCTCCCGAATAATTCAACTTATCTATCTTATCGATATATTCGGCTTTGCCGACAATCAGACCCACCCCTTCGGGTCCCAACAGCTTAAAACAGGAAAAACAGGAAAGATCCGCCCCGAGTTCAACACCTATTTTATCTACTTTCATCACCGCATAATTATCATCAACAATTATCGGTATATCCATCAGACTTTTTATTTTATCAATTACCTGTTTTAAATCATAGGAATCTTCAAGAGCTTGTCTGGTATATTGAATCAGAACTCCTTTAAGATTTACATTATTCTTGATCACTTCCGTTAAATTATTTAAATCATTAAAATTTGCCCGGATAATTTTTAATCCCATTGATTTAATATTAACTTCAGTTGTCGGATAAATAGGAGAGGTATGAACCAAGATTTGATCATTAGGCTCAAAGACGGAAAGCAAACCCATTCTTAAAGCGCCCGTTCCGGAGCCGGTTACCAATAACGCTTTTTCAGCTTTAAAAAAATTGGCCAGAACCCTTTCAACTTTCTCTGTAAATACAGGTTTGTTCAATCCTTTCACAATTCCATAATCCCCCGCCGTCAAGAATTCGGTTCCGCTGAATTCTTTAGTGATTTCATCAATTAATTGAAATTGTTTGCGTTTGGCTTTTTCTAAACTTATAGATTCTAAAGGATAAGTTTTCATATTATGCCTCCAATATCATAGTGAAGTTTTTGGTAAGGATTACTTCAATGTCCTCTTCTTTTACACCCGCCTCTAAAAGCATCAAAATAAATTTATCAATCAAATAAGCATATCCGACTCCGCCGTTTTTAAGTAAATGACTTTTTCGGGTAATATCCATCGACATTAACAATTGATTTGTATAACCTTCATCAATTAATGTTTTAATATAATCAACTCTCACTTCATCTGCCAAGTAATTATTTTTCCCGATTGTATCAAAAGCCACGTTAAACCCTTTATTCAAAGCATATCTAATCGCATTCAAATCTTTAGACAAATCCACATGTGAAATAATAACTTTTTCAGGATTAACATTTTCATTTATAAAGAAATCCACCTGTTCTTTAATCAAAGTCCCTAAGGTTGTATGGGTAATTATTACGGCTTTGTGCTTATGATATGCCAATATCGCCGCATTAAATACCTTCTTTTCATCCTCGGTCCACTCATTTAAACTTGTTCCGATTTCTCCGATTACCTTAGCCCCGTTTTTT
>JBHAFN010000074.1:0-7424 GCA_041856105.1 Bacillota bacterium | reverse complement strand
AAATATTAATATGATCGCAATAACTGATTAATTAAACAACAAGAGAAAAATATTGAAAGTATCAAAATTATTTGTACGACTGTTATTTGAAGGCTAAATATTGTAAGATATTAGATATGAAAAAAATATTAAAAATTTGCCTTGTTTTATTGATTTGTATTTCCTTTATCAACGGAAGTACATTTGTATATGCCAATACTGAAGAAGTAACTTCCGGCGGTCCGGAAATCTTGGCTGATTCAGCAATTTTAATCGATGCGAAAACGGGAATGGTTTTATATCAAAAGTATGCCAATGCAAGAATGTATCCGGCCAGTATTACCAAAATTCTTACCGTTTATTTAGCTTGTCTTAACTTAAATCCCGAAACGGTTTTAACAGCCAGCGATACGGCGATTTTCGGGTTTGATCGCAGTTCCAGTCATATTTGGCTGGATACCAAGGAAGAAGCCAGAGTTATTGATTTGGAGTATGCTTCATTACTGATGAGCGCCAATGATGCCAGTAATATTTTAGCGGAAGGAGTAAGCGGTTCGCAGGAAGCCTTTGTGGATTTAATGAACCAGACGGTAAGTGAGCTTGGACTTAATAATACTCATTTTAATAATCCGCACGGTTTACCCGATGAAAATCATTATACTACCGCCTATGATATGGCGATGATTACCAGATTGGCAATACGCAACAGTGATTTTTTAAAAATATTCAGCACCAAAACTTATGAAATGCCTCCTACCAACAAGCAATCGCAAACAAGAATTTTTGCGACCGGAAATCCGTTAATTAAAAACGGAGAGTATTATTATGAGTATGCGATCGGCGGTAAAACAGGTTGGACAGAACCGGCAGGTTATACGATGGTAGCCTATGCAAGTAAAGATAATATGGATTTAATTGCGGTTGTTTTACATGAAAAAACGGCTGAAGACAGATATATTGATACCAAGGCTTTATTTGAGTACGGATTTTCCAATTACAAAACAATGCTTATAAAAGGCAGTGATATTGAAACAAAAGAAGTTGAAATAAAAAAAGGAAATGATTTGTGGGCGGTTGCCAAGTTCAGCATTAACGTTGATTTTAACATATTGTTGCCTATGGATACGGATGAATCTACGGTTACCACCGAAGTGGAAATCAGAAACGAAGACAATCCCGAAAAGGTTGCCGGTTATGTAATTTTAAAAATTAACGGAGAAACTGTCGGTGAACAGATTATGGATAAGGATATTGAAATTTTTGATATCAGTTTTAAAGCCACAAAATTACCTTTAATAGAAAAGGGTATTGATTATTTCAGTATTTTGGTGCTAGGCTTATTTGTATTAAGACACTTTATATTGTTCTTAAGAAAATTTGAATTGCCTGAATAGGAGGAAATAGAAATGAAATTTATCGCTCAGGTTATTATCAACGCCATAACATTCTTTTTGGTTGATTTAATATTACCGGGAATTCATGTTAACGGCATTATTGCTTATATAGCTTTAGGATTTGCTTTTGCATTGGTTAATATGTTTATTAAACCTATCCTTAATCTTATTTCTTTACCGATTAATATCATTACTTTAGGTTTATTTTCGTTTGTAGTTAACGCAATCGTCTTAAGAATCAGCTTCGGCTTTGTAAGCGATGCCAGTATAGGCGGATTTTGGGTTTCCATCTTCGGTGCTATTTTATTCAGCATTGTAAATAAATTTGTCGAAGATATATTTAAAAAGAAATAGTCTTATAAACCGACTATTTTTTTTAATAACAGATATTCATCTTTTGTAAGCAGTTCCAAATCAAATCGATGTGTTTTATTGTTTTGAGAAACCTGCATTAATTGTATTTTATGTTTTTTATCAATTTCTAAAACGGATATTTCCGTTTCTTTAATGTTAAACTCATTAACGATTTTATTATGTCTTTTAACTGTTAATTTATTATTATCAATGATGATAATTAAATAATCTCTGTAAAGATAACAATAAAAATAATAAACGGCGATTGTTAAAATCGGAATAGTCGCCAATTTGTAACCCCATAAAGCATGCAACAATAAATATGCCGTGGTTAATCCTGATAACCCGATAATAATATTAAACAGCAATTTTTTAATGGAAGGTTTAAATATATACATAGTAATTTCTCCTCGAACATTATTTCACATAATTATGTATTTGAAAATAGACTTATGTTTATATATTATTAATATAGTTGGAGGAATTTGATGGAGATCAGCATTATATATAAAACCAAACTTGGACATACTGAAAAATTAGCTAAAGCATTAGGCGATGTTCTTAATGTAGAACCGATAAACATATCTGAACCGCATGTTTTAAATCATACGGATTTATTATTTGTCGGAACGGGAATATATGGAGGAAAACCCGATGTTGCTTTACTTGATTATTTGTATAATTTACCCAATAACAAGATTAAAGGAGCGGCAATTTTTTCCAGTTCCGTAAGTAAAAGCGAAAATACGGAATTAATCGTAAATATTTTACGCCACAAGGGAATTGAAGTATTAAATAAACAATTTCATTGCAGCGGACAGTTTTTAATATTTAAGTGGGGACACCCTGACAATAACGACATCAAGAATATTAAGGAATTCGGCAGACTTGTGTTGGATTCCATTGCCTAGCCATGTAATACATGGTTTTTTAATGGAAAATAATTTAAAGATGTTTGTTCAAATAATGAAAAAGACCGAATTCTATGGTCTTTCCATTTCTTTTTTATATTCCGTTAAAGTTTTTTTGGTCCATGTTTTGAATGCTCTTAAAAACGCATTTGTTTCCGTGTATCCTACCAAATAGGCAATTTCATCAGTGCTTATATCCATTTTCAAATAACTGAAAGTCATTGATTTTTGAGCCATCTGTACCTGTTTTTTGAAACAGGTATTTTCAGCGGCTAAATTTCTTTGTAAGGTCCTTGTGCCTACTCCGAGTTTTTCGGCAATGTTTTCTAACGTGAAATTGCCGCTTGGGATTGCGGATAACAATTCCTTTTGTACAAAGTTGGAAAAAGATTTATCGTTTTCCATCAGGGCCAACTGTCTGTTTAATTCCGGTTTTAAATACGAAAGCATTATATTGTTTTGAGTTAAAAAAACTTTCTCTAAATCTTTTCTGTCAAAAACAATTTGATTATAGTTTGCTTTTTGAGGATTAATTCCTAAAAGTTTTATGCTTTCATTATCATAATTAAACGGAGTTTCAATTAAGATAGGGAATATGTTTTCTCCTGTACCTTTTCTTAAAATACTGAGTAACAGTAACTGTTCATTCAAAACGGCAAACTTCGGTAGTTCCTGCTGTTTGTAAACATAGCTGAAACTTATGCTTATTGATGTTTCTGACTCGATATATTCAAGTTCAATCGGGCCGGTAAGTTTTTTGTATTTTGCAAATGTTTATATTGCCTCTTTACCGTTGAGGGAAGAAAGAGCTGCGAAAAACGGAGGCATGAACATGCTGATATTATCTATGTCGGAAAGCATCCTGACGGCACTTTCCGGAACTTCTTTATCCAGTTCAATAAGCATATTGTAATATTCAAGAGTATTTAAGCTTATTTCTTCTTGCCATAGTTTGTTCGGTATTTTTGCTTTTTTAAGTATGTTTTCAAATTCTATTCCAATACTCTTTAAGAAAGTTTGAAATTGTTTCGTTATCGTAAGTTTCATCTTTTACCTTTCGCAAATATGTTATTTGAATTGACTGTGCATCATATTATCATAGAATCTATCCCCGAATAAAGTCCTCAAGGCAATTAACAGTTTTCCTCCACGCCCGACAACATATCTTGTTTTCGGTTTTTCGGCATTTACAATTTTTAAGATTGCCTTAGAAATTACTTTAGGATCGGAACCTTTTACGGGTGGGTTATACATTGCTTTAATATAAGCGTTTACCAATCTTTTGTAAGGACCTGTTTGTGATTCAAATGAAAAATTATCTCTCACTCCTTGATTAAATCCCGTTTCAATCATTCCCGGTTCAAGTACCACGACATCTATATTGAATTCTTTTACTTCCATTCTTAAACAATCGCTATATCCTTCCAACGCATGTTTACTTGCATGATACCACGCTCCAAGCGAGGTATAAATTTTACCGCCCATCGAGGAAGTATTTATAATAAGACCCTTTCTTTGTTCTCGCATATACGGCAATACCTTCTTTGTAAGTCTTGCGACTCCGTAAACGTTTACCTCAAACTGCATTTTTATTTTTTCCATCGATAATTCTTCCACGGGACCATATAAACCGTACCCTGCATTATTCCAAAGAACATCTATCTTTCCTTCCTTGGCGATAATTTCTTTAACTACATTTTCAACATCCTCTTCATCCGTAACATCCATTTTCATTACATGACCGCTCAGCTTGGCTAAGTCTTTCATCTTTTCAACGTTACGGGCAAGACAATATACTTTATGTCCTGCCTTGATTAAATCCTCGGCAGATGTTTTACCCATTCCCGATGATGCCCCGGTTACTAAAATTACTTTTGACATTTTAATTTCTCCTTTATTTATATTGAATTAACGTTTATATGATATTTCAAAAATAACCGAATATGAGCAACATTTCACGCCAATAAACAAGCAGTTGACGACATATGCAAATAATTATAAAAAATGACGAAACATAAAAAAGTAGATAAAAAGTAGATGAATTGTACATAAATTATAGTTTCATTTGATAAAATCCTGTTGTTGAGAAAGGAGAAGATGATGAAAGATAAAAAAATTAAAATATTAAAGTGGTATGACATTCTTGTGTTAACGTTAATTTTATTCGGACATGGTATATATAATTCTACAGTGCAATATTTGGCATTAATGAACAATACTTTAACCTTGAATGATACATTGACATTTACTTCCGCAATTAATTATTATGCGTTGGCTTTACAATCCGTTTGGCTGTTCTTGGCAGTTATATATTTGATTATCAGAAACTTTGATTTTTCAGTTTTCACTAAAAAAATTAAAATGTCAATTTGGGTAATACCGCAAATGATCGGAATATTTGTCGTTTCGGCACTTGCCATGGATATTTATTACATCGTTACCTATAACATGGCATTATCGATAACACCGAGTATGTTTGATGTATTTTCCAGGATTGATGTGTCGTTGATATTATATTCGCTTTTAAACGGATTTTATGAAGAGATATTTTTTCTGGGAATATGTTTGGCGGTAAAGCCTGAGCATATGAAATGGGCATTTCTATATTCGTTAATTGTCCGTTGTAGTTTTCATACATATCAGGGTTTATCCACGGCAATCGGTTTAGGAATAATTTTGGGTACAATATTTTATGTGTTGTATAAAAAATTAAAACAGGAAAATATGTTACCGTTTTTCTTGGCTCATTCCATTGCGGATATAATCGGTTTATCTGTTGTTTTCTACTTTTGGAGATAGTAAATTACTTAATTTATTCTAAGAAATTATTGGAGGGTTGTTATGAAAGAGTTTTTTGAGAAGTATAAGTATAAGCTTTTGACTGTTTTAGCCGTGTGCCTGGTATTTACCGGATTCAATTATATATTTGAAGGCTTTTTTAAAGATAATCAAAATCCGGAACATTATCCTATATTTTTATTATGTATAACCGTTATCGGATTTTATGTTGTTCCGCTTTATTTTGGTATAAAATATTTGATAAAAAGATTTAACGTTTCTATAAACATGATCGGGTTGAGCATGATTTTAGGATTTACGGCTTGTGCGTATTTGGGTGGAGAAGGAAATACATTATTGTCGATGTTTTGGTTGACCATTGATCCTGCAAGACACTTTATCAATGATTGGGGGGCAGCCTTAACCGCTCCGTTTGCGGAGGAGCTGGCAAAGGGGTTTGTCGTCTTACTGGTTTTCTGGTTATGCAAGAAGATGTCATTGAAAGCGGCTTTTGTGTGCAGTCTGATTGTAGGGTTGGGATTTCAAGTACCTGAAGATATGTTATATATTTACAATTCAATATTTTTTAACAACGTTTCAGGATTCGTTACGGCTTTTGAAAGAGTAGCCCCGGCACTTGGTACACATATGATTTTTACTGGAATGTTCGGAGTAGGCTGTATCGCCTTAATTAAAAATTCAACCGCAATTTCCAAAACACGAGCTATATTTTATATGTTCAGCGCAATAGGTTTACACTTTATGTGGAATTCACCGTTTGAATGGCAATGGCTTACACCTGTTTTAGGATCAATCGGACTATATATAGTTTATGATTTATTCACTATAGTTGATAAATTGGATGATAACGATCAGATAATCGAAAATAAACCGATTCCAAACGAAAGTTATTAATCGGATATTATTTAAATATGTAGCGAATGGAAATATATAATTAAAAACCGGATAACGAATATGAAGTGAATCCGGTTTTAATTATAATGGATTGTTTCCGATTTAAAACTCTATGATAAATGATACGTTAAAGTCTTTATCTGTTGTGTTTAAACTAATGTTAAAGCCGTGATCTTTAACTATCTTATCAACAATAGAAAGCCCCAATCCCGAACCTCCGCTGCCCCTTGATTCATCAGCCATGGAAAAGGGTTTAAATATTTCCTTTGCGGTTTTATCATCTATTGAACTGCCATTATTGGCAATTATCAGCTTTTTATTGTCTAAGGTGATTTTAAGTGTAAAAGGCTTATCGTTATATTTGATAGCGTTATTAATGATATTTTCCAAAACTCGCTTAAATTGATTTTGATCGATTTTTTTGTAAATGGTATTTTCCGGAATATCTATATCCAGATTGACACTGTGTGCTTCCAGCTCATCGTATTTATTTGCCAGATAGTTTCTTAAACATTCGGCTATATCTGTCTTTTCAAAATTATAGGCAAATTCAGGATGTTCAAGTTTACTGTATTCATGGAAATTGTTGACCAACTCGTTTAGATAGATTGTTTTATCATAAATTACCTTGTTTTTATTGATAATCTCATCATCACTAACCACTCCGTCAACAATGGCCTTGGAATAGCCCTGAATAATTGTAATAGGCGTTTTTAAATCATGTGAGATGTTGGCAAGCATTATCTGTCTGTCCTCTTCATATTGTTTCTTTATGCTGTCGATTTTTTCCAAATCCGCAATAAGATTGTTAAATTGTTTTGTGATTTCATATAATTCAATTATTTCCTGATCATCCGTATTCACCTTGTTTTTATGTAATTTATATTCGGTTATCGCTTTTTTTAATTTGTATAAAGGTTTATTTATTTTTTTGTTTAATACAAATATCAAGGTACATATTGCAAGAAAGTAAACGATGGCTAATATTACGAAAGTCGTTTTGGAAGCGATGTCGTATTGTTCATAAAGCTCGTTATACCTTACTTCATAGCCTATCAAATAATGCTGTTTATTGTTGTATTTAAAAATTTTT
>JBHAFN010000073.1:0-4434 GCA_041856105.1 Bacillota bacterium | reverse complement strand
TAATAGAAACTTTAGGTTTATTTATCATCAATAACATTTTAATTATTTTGGTTTTTTTGATAAGAGGAGCTTATATCGATCTTGACGGTTACCTTAAAATCTTAGGTAATTCATTAATTATGGGACTATTGATCGTTTCCGTCAACACCTATATTATTTCCAAATGTAACAGCGATATCGACAGTCTGATTTGTATGGGCATATACACGCTCTTGCCGTTTACCTTTGTGTTGGCGATTAACTCGTTTATAGTAAATGTCGCTTACGGGATTACGTCCGGTCCCATCGATTATTTGGCTTTTTCCCCGACGTTGGAGTTTATTAATCTGCTTATCAGTCAAATTCACCTGTATATTAATAAATTGGAGGATTATTACTCTTACGGTAATTATCAGTTAAGCAATTATGCTCTTGTTATTTATTTGATTTTAGGCATTGGTTTTACTTATTTAAGCTATAGAAGCTTTAAAAATCGTCAAGGGGAAGATGCGGAACAAATCACCGATAATGTTTTTATGTATAAAACAATTCTTCCGGTGGGATTGCTTTCTTTACTGTTTACGATTGATTACAAACGCAGTTCTGTATCTACGATATTGGTTACCTTAATTATGATTTATTTGATATATGTAGTAGGGGTATTCATATCGTCCAGAAAATTGCGCATATCCAAAAATAATGTCATCGTAATGGCCGCTTCTTTACTGTTTACTTTCAGCATTTATTTCTTATTCAATAATAATCGAGCTTTCGGCTTATCAAAGATCTATCCGGATAAATTTAAACAACTTTCCATAAGCATTCATAATGCAAAGGCGGATTATGAATATTTAAGCATAGAGTTATCCGATTCCAAGGATATTGTCGCCATGCAAAGATTCCAAAGCGCTTTGGTAGATTATCATTATGAAATTAATAGCGAAGATCAAGACAATGCAATACAAATCAGTTATTATTATGATAATAAAGAAAATTACTATTATCATGTGTTTAATTCCCATGACTTAAAGAAAATCATGGATAAGAGTTTTGATAATAATCAGTTGTTTGACGTTGAATTTCATAAGTATAACGATTATTCGTATAAAAACATTACAATGGACGAGTTACTTGCGTTAATCAATACCCGGTAGATATTTAAATGCCTGTCATAATGTTTTATAATGAAAAAAGGGAGGTTTTTATGATAGGAATAATTGTTACGGGGCATGGCGGATTTGCCAAAGGGATGAGTGATGCGGTTAATTTATTGACGGGTCCGCCTGTAAATTATGAATCGGTTGATTTTTTACAAGAGCATTCCTCTGATGATTTGGAGTTGAATCTTAAAAACGCAATCGTCAGATTAAAGGATTGTAAAGGAATTATTATTTTTACCGATTTGGCAGGTGGTGTACCTTATAAATGTGCCACGTCTTTATCAAAGAAAAGCGAGCAGAAAATAGTAGTAATAAGCGGAACCAATTTAGGTATGCTTACCGAGGTAACCATGTCGAGAAATCTGATTTTTGACGTGAACGATTTAAGCGAGATGGTTATCGGAATCGGTAAGGATCAAATATTCATGTTTAATAAAAATTAGAAGGGCAACCTTCTTTTTTTTTAAGGTTTTATAAATAATTTGTCTATATTTTATTGAGGTGAAAAGATGATTGTTAAAGAGATGCCTAAAACGGAAAGACCAAGAGAAAAAGCCTTAAAATACGGAGTTAAATCATTAAGCAACATTGAGCTGCTTGCGATATTGATTAGAAGCGGCTATCAAGGCTGTTCCAGTTTGAAAATTGCTGAAGATATTTTAGTTAAAGCATGTGGAATAGGTAATTTGTCAAGACTTAAACTAAGCGATTTTTTAAAGATTAAGGGGATAAAGGAAACTAAGGCTTTAGAGCTTTTAACCTGTATCGAACTTAGTAAAAGGATGGCATATGAAGAATGTTTGGAAACGGATGTTATCGATAAGCCTAACAAACTTGTTTCATGGCTCAATAAAGAAATCGGAAGCAGTGATCAGGAAGAATTTATGGTTGTTTATTTAAATGTTAAAAACCGCATTATCGGCTATCGAATATTATTTAAAGGAACGATCGATTCAAGCATAGTTCATCCTAGAGAAATATTTAAAGAGGCACTTCTGTTGTCTTCAAGTCGTGTTTTACTTGTCCACAATCATCCAAGCGGTGATATTACCCCGAGTGAAGCCGATATTCAAAGTACTTTGAAAATAATTGAGGCGGGTAAGTTGATGGGAATAAAAGTTATCGATCACATCATAGTTACGAATAATCGCTATTTCAGTTTTGCAAATGCCGAAATAATTTGAGGTATACGGGTAATAAACGAACATATATATTCACCATGGCGGCTTTATGGTGTTTAAGCTTTGATTGCCTTAAAAACGTTTTAAAAATTAACGGTTTATTTTATTTGGAGATTGGTAATTATGTGCTATACTTTTCTAGAATAAGCGAGGTTATTGTCTGATGAAGAAGAAATTAATGACGCTGGTAATATCGTTGTTGATACTGCTTGGCGGTTGTACAAATATAAGTAATCAAATTGCCTATACCGTTTATCCTTTAGGATATATTTTACAAAGAATAGGCGGCAGTAATTATCAATATGTTTCCATTCAAAATGATGAAATTATTCAAAGAGCGTCATTAAAAGATAATTTTGTTGAAATATTGGAAAATTCGGAAATATTGTTAAATATAGGGAAATTGGAGCCTTATTTAACCACTCATCCGCAAAGTATCAGTGAAAATGTCAAGGCTAATTTGGATTTGTCTTCTTTAAATGCGATTTATCCTTTTAAAAGATATATTCCCGTAATCAATGACGGTGATGTAACTTTTATTGAAGCGCCTTATTATAAAGGGGATGTATTTAATTCTGTCGATGTAAATAGCGAAGATTTATTTCTTTGGATTGATCCGATTGCCATGCTCAGTATGGCTAAGGATGTAAAGGAATGGATGGTTCAAACTTATCCTGAAGATGCACAGATATTTGAGGACAATTATAATTCTCTTGAAAATGAACTGGTGAGACTGGATGCCGCTTATCAGGCTTTGGCTTCTAAAAATCAGGCCGCCAACAAAGAAGTTAAATTTGTAAGCATGACCGCAAGCTTCGGCAACTGGCAAAAAACCTATGGAATACAGGTATATCCGATCATCTTATCCAAATACGGCAGTTTACCTACTCTTGAGCAATTGGAAATTATTAAAACAAGAATAAAAAACGATAACGTTAAATATATTGTTTATGAACCCAATATGACCGATGATATGGCTGTCCTTTTTGAAGAATTAATCAATGAGTTGGGCTTGGTAAGAGTGGAATTGTCCAATTTAAGCAGTTTAACCGCCTCCCAACAACATAACGGAAAGGATTATATTTCCATCATGTATGAAAATTTAAGTGTTTTGGAAACCATGTCCAGTGATATCGTTAAAACGGAAACCTCCGATTCTGCCGATACATCCGTTGAAACTACCGCTGAAACAACCGAGGAAATTGAAGAATGATACAGTGCTTTTGTACTGTATTTTTACCTTTTAGAAAAGGAGTTGGAAAATGAAAAGCCTGTTAAATTATCAAATATCCGAATTTGACTGCGGGGCAACCTGTTTGATGAATGCCTTTAATTATCTTTTTACAAGAAAAGAAATACCGGTAGAATTTATAAAAATGATCTATTGTCATTCCTTGGATTGTTTTGATAATAAAGGTGTAATCGGAAAATACGGTACCTCCAATTATGCTTTGAAATATTTATGCGATGCTTTTAACGATTATTCTTTAAAAACTTCTTTTAATTTACAATGTGAATTGTTGGAAAAAGATAAAGTTTCTTTTAAAAACGATTTATTAATAAACTGTTTGAAAAATAAAGGAATTATCATTTTGAAATGTTTAATCGGGGTAGCGCACTATGTGCTTGTTACGGATATTATAGGTGATGATGTATATTTCTTTGATCCGTATTATCGAAAAAAGAGTTTTTATGATAACAGAATCGAGATAGTTGATTTGCCTTATAAAGCAAATCGCAAAATGCATAAAGATATATTTGAAGAAGTCAGAAACACACATTTTTCACTAGGTCAAAAGGAAGATAGAATTGCTTTATTAATGTATAATACAAATTTAGGGAGAAAAAGTCATGAGTGAAATAATCTTGCAGTTAAAGGGTATCAAAAAAAAGTTTGGCGATGTGGAAGTTCTTAAGGGCATTTCTTTAGATATTTCTAAGGGGGAATTTATTACTCTTTTAGGTTCTTCGGGTTGCGGTAAAACGACGACGATAAGAATTATTGCCGGCTTGGAAGCTTCCGATAGCGGAGAAGTAATCTTAAACGGCAAAGTCATCAATGATTTGGAACCCGATAAAAGAGATGTCAATACCGTATTTCAAAATTATGCTTT
>JBHAFN010000072.1:0-4521 GCA_041856105.1 Bacillota bacterium | reverse complement strand
ATCAGGCGATGTTTGTATTTTAATAATCAGGGAGAAATAAGATGATGAATTTTCTATATAGTCTTTTAACGGCATTTTTGGTGATTGTATTTTTAACGGCGATTGTTTTAATCATATTATTGTTTGTGATCAAGCCTTTAGTAAAGAAGTCGAATATGATTAAACTTAAAGAGGCGAAAAAAATTGTTTTTTCCGTTGATAAACTTGTCGAGGATAAAAAAGAAACCCCGATTAACATAAATAATAAGGCTTTAACTTTATATGAGGTTATGGAAGGTTTAAATCATTTATCAAAAGAAAAAAATATCGAAGAGATAATCATCGATGTTGATCATACTCACTTAAGTAAAACTCAAATAGAAGAATTAAGTCCGTTATTTAAAAAACTTAATCGTAAATTCAAGGTTAAGGCGATCGCTTCAAAGATGGATAATATTGAGTATTTAACCGCTTTGTTGGCTGATAATATTTTTATGTTTAAATCATTAAACAGCCTTTTAACTTTAAAAGGATACTACGGAAGGTATTCTTATTTTAAAAGCTTGTTGGCAAAATTAGGGGTAAAGATGAATGTAATGCATATCGGAAGTTTTAAAGCTACGGGTGAAAACTTTAATCGTGATGAAATGAGTGAAGAAAGAAAGACCTCCATAACGTTAATTCAAGAGGAGAATTATGATAATTTTATTAATACCGTTAAGGAAAGAAGAAATATTGATTTAAAAGATAAAATAACCGCCGGGGAATTATTAATGGTCAATTATAAGGAAGCGATTGATTTGTCTCTGGTTGACGGAATATATCAGGATAGCGATTTAAATATCGATTATCAGGAAGATACTTTAAAATTCAATGATTATTTAAAACTTTACAAAGCTAAAAGAAATAAGAGTAAAAATATTATTGCGGTGATAAGTTTTGAAGGGGAAATTAAAGAGAAAGACTTTGATAAAAATATTTCTTATAAAAATGTTGAAGAAAAAGTAAATAAATTACAGGATATTGAAAATTTAAAAGGAGTAATTTTAAAGATCAATTCTCCCGGCGGCAGTGCTTTGGAATCGGAAAAAATATATCAGAAACTTAAAACGATAACCGTTCCCGTTTATGTCAGTATGTCGGATGTTTGTGCCAGCGGCGGTTATTATATCGCTATGGCGGCTGAAAAGATTATAGCCAATCCTTCCACCATTACCGGATCCATAGGGGTGGTAATGATGTATCCTGAAATTGAAGATTTGGTTAATAAATTAGGCATTAAACAGGAAACGGTTACCAACAACGATAAGTTCGGGATGCTTGATATTTTTTCACCTTTAAATGAAGATTTAAGAAAACAAATTATTGCCCAAATGGAAAATACTTATTTTGAATTTAAAAGTCATGTGATTGAAGCCAGAAAGATAAGCGATGAAGAATTGGAAAAAATTGCCCAAGGCAGAATCTGGTTGGGCAATAAAGCTAAAGAAATAGGGTTGGTTGACGAGATAGGCGGTTTTATCGATTGTTTAAATTGTATGGTTAACGATTTGCATTTAAGCGATTATAAGGTTGAATACATCTTTAATGAAAAAACTTTCGATTTAAATCCAAAAGAGTTTATTTTGAGTGCTCAAACATATGAAAATATCCTAAATAATTTTTTATCCGCAGATAATGCTATCAGATGTTATGAAGAATATCAAAAGCTTAAATAATTGTCTATGTTTTTTATAAATATTTAATATCCTTATCACTTATAAAATGATATAATAACTCCAGCAGATTAGGAGAGTAAAATGTATAAAAGAATATTACTTAAGCTAAGTGGAGAAGCCTTATCCGCCAACGGAAACAACTTCGATCCGGATATTTTAAGTGAATTGGCTTTGCAGATTAAGGAAATCTATGATGAAAATGTGGAAATCGCCATAGTAGTAGGGGGAGGAAATTTCATCAGAGGCAAACTTGCGGAAAGCATCGGTATTGAAAGGGTTCAAGCCGATTATATGGGCATGCTGGCAACGGTTATTAACGCTTTAGCCATTCAAAGCGCTTTGGAAAGAGTAAATATCCCTACCAGAGTATTATCGGCTATCGATATGCCGAAAGTGGCGGAATCATTTATCGTAAGAAGAGCGATAAGACATTTGGAAAAAGGCAGGGTAATTATCTTCGGGGCGGGAACGGGTAATCCTTATTTTTCTACGGATACGACGGCGGCACTTAGAGCGTCGGAAATAAAAGCGGATGTAATCCTGATGGCAAAAAACGGTGTTGACGGAGTTTACTCGGCGGATCCTAAAAAAAATCCAAGAGCGATCAAATATGATCGGTTGGATTATATGGAAGTAATTCAAAAGGGTTTACAGGTTATGGATACTACCGCAATCAGTATGTGTATGGACAACAATATTGATTTAATAGTATTTAATATGAATGAAAAAGGTAATATAAAAAAGGCTGTTATGAAAGAAGAGATCGGAACGGTTATTAAAAAGGAGGATAATAATGGCATACTTAATACTTGATTCTGTAAAAGAAAAAATGGAAAAGGCGGTAATTCATTTTGAAAATGAATTGAAAACCATTCGTACCGGGCAAGCCAATGCGAATATGCTTGACGGGGTAGAGGTTGATTACTACGGGGCAATGACTCCGGTTAAACAAATTGCCAGCGTATCTATTCAGGAAGGTACTCAATTTGTAATTAAACCTTATGACAGCGGCAGTTTGAAAGATATTGAAAAAGCGATTAATTTATCGGATTTAGGTTTGGTTCCTCAAAATGACGGAACGGTAATCAGATTAAACGTTCCCAAGTTAACTGAAGAAACCAGAAAAGAAATGGTTAAAAAAGTTTCCAAACTGGCTGAAGAAAATAAAGTTATCGTAAGAAACATCAGAAGAGATGCCAATGAAGCGACTAAAAAAGATAAAGAGTTGACCGAGGATGCTCAAAAGGATTGTTTAAATGAAATTCAAAAACTGACAGATAGCTTTATAAAAAAATTGGATGAAATAGCATCTGCAAAAGAGAAAGAAGTAATGAAGGTATAAGATGCTTATTTAAGCATCTTTTATATATTATGGACGTAAAAGAGTTTTTGGATAATTTAAAAAATATTACCGATCTGAATTACTATATAAAATTTAATAATCACACTTACGGTAAAAAAGATAATCGCAATTATATCGAGTTTTGTTATTTAAACGACTGTATAAGAGTTTATGATGAATCAAAAGAGGCGGTAGCGTTATTAAATATTATTAAAGATAAACTGTTTGAAATTGATATTATCAAAACGGTTTTATATGAAGAATTGGATGAAAAGTTGATCGAATATTATTTAAACGATGAAAAATATATTAATTACAGTTATTATTTATATTTAATCAACAGTAATCGTAAAGCCGACGTCATTAATAAAAGTATAAGGACAATTTTAAATATTCAATACAGTCTGGTATTGGACAGTAATGTGCTTTTGATCTTGTCAAATGAAGAAATCGGCAATGCGCTGATGGATTTTACTTCTACCGAAATAATGGTTCCGGTAAAGATCGGATTTAGCCAAAGGCATCAAAATTTATATAATCTTAAATTGGCATATAACGAAGCTTCCATAGCTTTAGATTTGGTGGATGTATTTTCTAAGGAGAGAATTTACGGCTTTAATCAAAATAAACTTGATTTGATAATAAACGGTTTAAAGAATGCCCGATTGAATATTGATGATTGGCTATATAAGTTGGATGATGAAGATACGGCTACCATTCAAACTTTTTTGGATGTTAATTTAAACATGGCGGAAGCTTCCAGGAATTTATATTTGCATCGCAACACCTTATTGTATCGTTTGGATAAAATTAATAAAAAGACGGGTTTGGATATTCGTAATTTTGACGATGCGTTGGTGATGAGAATTTATCTGTTATTAAAATATACAAAAAACCGAAAATAATATTGTACATTTTGTCAGTATTATTTTTTTATCGTTTAAATTAAAATTTAGGTTGTTAAGGAGAGTAAATTATGTCAAGTTTATCATTAAAAAATATTAATAAAGTTTATCCTAACGGTTTTAAAGCGGTGAAGGATTTCAATCTGGAAATTGCCGATCATGAATTTATTATTTTTGTAGGTCCTTCAGGCTGCGGTAAATCCACCACATTAAGAATGATTGCCGGATTGGAGGATATCTCCAGCGGGGATTTATTGATTGACGGCGTCAGAGTTAACGATGTTGAACCGAAGGATCGTGATATAGCGATGGTGTTTCAAAACTATGCATTATATCCGCACATGACCGTATATGAAAATATGGCTTTCGGCTTAACCTTAAGAAAAATGCCTAAAGATGAAATTAAGAAAAAAGTTGAAGAAGCGGCGGAAATATTGGATTTGGGACCGTTATTAAACAGAAAACCGAAACAGTTGTCCGGAGGACAAAGACAAAGGGTGGCGATGGGCAGAGCCATTGTAAGAAGTCCGAAAGTGTTCTTGATGGATGAACCGTTAAGTAATTTGGACGCAAAGCT
>JBHAFN010000071.1:0-3331 GCA_041856105.1 Bacillota bacterium | reverse complement strand
GGTTGAATACTTTATAGATAATAAGTGGATTAATTTTTAGGAGGTATTATGAGAGTTGTCATTGCGACCGGAGGAACGGGTGGACATATTTATCCCGCTTTATCTCTTGTCGATTCATTAAAATCAAACGGCTTGGATGAGGTGCTGTTTATCGGCTCCGTTTCCAGAATGGAAGCCAAAGAAATCCCTTTAAAAGGTTATCGATTTATCGGTTTGGATGTTATAGGGACAAACGGCGGGATAATAAACAAGTTTAAATCAATTTATTTGATGCTTAAAGCACGAAACAGGTGTATGCAAATATTAAAAGATTTTAAGCCGGATATAGTTATAGGATTCGGAAATTATATCAGTGTTCCGGTAATTATGGCGGCAAAGGCTTTAAGAATTAAAACCATGATTCATGAACAAAATTCCGTTGCCGGCAAAGCAAATCGTTTTTTGGCAAAGCATGTTGACGGAGTTGTCGGCAGTTATGAGGAAAATCTTAAAGATTTTAAAAATTGCCATGTAAGAATATTGGGTAACCCCAGAGCAAGCGAAGCATATAAGGTGAAGAAGGATGCAAGTTTATTAAAACAATTTGATTTTAAAGAAATATTACCTTTGGTAGTAATAGTTATGGGTTCTTTAGGCTCAAGCAGCGTCAGTAAGGTGTTAATGGAATATGCCGTCTTATTTAACTCCACTGCATATCAGGTATTAATTGTAACCGGTGATAAACACTATGATGATTTTAAAATAAATGAAAATGCCTATCTTAAAAAAGTTAAGTATATTGACGGTTTATCAATCATGGCTTTAGCCGATTTGCTGGTGATCAGATCAGGAGCGACAACCTGCGCCGAGGTATGCGCTTTAGGTAAAGCCAGCATCAGTATTCCCAGTCCGTATGTACCCAACAATCATCAAATGATCAATGCTGAAACTTTAAAAAGAAATCATGCTACAATTATTATTAAGGAGAGCGATTTGACCGCCGCTTTGTTAAATGAAACGATTAACAGATTGATGAATGATGAAAAAGGTAGATCGGCAATGGGAAATAACGCGTGTAAAATTGCTAAGGTAAGGGCGAGTGAGGATATTATAAAATGGATAAAGGAAATGATTATATGAATATAGATAATATTGCCAAGGAATTGGCTTCTTATGCTTATGTGGATGAAAATATTCCCATGTCCAGCCTGACTTCCTTGAGAATCGGAGGAAATGCCAGATATGTGGTGTATCCGACTACGGTGGAGGCTTTAGGAGAAATCCTGAAGATTATTAAAGACTATGACCTGAAATTTAAAATTTTCGGTAAAGGCAGTAATCTGCTTTGTTCAGATAACGATTATAACGGTGTGATTATTAAGCTTGATCGCAGTTTTAAGGAGTGCTATTTTTCTGATGACGGCTGTATCGCTCAAGCGGGTTGTGCAATTATATCCGTTGCCAACGAAGCAATGAAAAACGGTTTATCCGGCTTGGAATTTGCCAGCGGTATTCCCGGCAGCGTCGGAGGAGTGGTTTTTATGAATGCCGGTGCATATAAATCCAACATATCCAATGTGGTTGAAGAGGTGTTCGTATTCAGAAACGGAAAATTGGAATGGATCAGTAATGAAGAATGTGAATTTGATTATCGCCACAGTGTGTTTCACAATCATCCCGATTGGATTATTATTGCGGCTAAGTTCAAACTTACTCCCAAGCCGATTGAAGAAATTAAAGCGTTAATCGATTCGAGAAGGGAAAGAAGATTGGCTACGCAGCCTTTAAATAAACCTTGTGCGGGAAGTACTTTTAGAAATCCGAAAGAGGTCCATGCCTGGGAGTTGATTGACGGCATAGGTTATCGGGGCAAAACGGTCGGAGGCGCAATGGTCAGCACTAAGCACACCAACTTTTTAATCAATGAAAATAAGGCGACCGCTGAGGAATTTATGCGTTTGGTCGAGGAGATTCGGCAGGCGGTTAAAGATAAGTATGATGTGGATTTAGAGATGGAAGTGGAGCGTTTTAATTGGGATTAGAGGAAAAAACATTGCCTGAATTTAAAGAAACGGTTTCAGGTATAGATGAAGTTGTCAGAAGGCATAAAAAAAGAGTGAGTGAAGCCAGTTTTATCAAGTATAAAAACGTTGTCTTTATTTTGGCCGTTTTCACCGGTTTGGCCATGATTTTAACGACTTACTTTTCTTCGTCCGCAAGTAAAATAAAATCCATTTCCGTAACGGGTAATGATTATTTAAGCAACGATTATATCAAGAAGATCAGCGGTTTGAATTTGGATTCAATTTATTATTTTACTCCTTGGTTTTTGGTGGAAAATACTTTGGAAAAAGATGCATTAATTGAAAGCGCCAAGGTTACTTTTGAGGCTAATAACGTAATAAAAATAAGTATTAAGGAAAAAATGCCGGTAGGATATCGTTATATTGAAAATGCCGAAATCTTGTTAAGCGATGGAACGGTTATTTTAATGACCAGTGAAATGCTGGATATCGTTGCCAGAATTCCTTTGATTGTCGGTTTTGAGGATGAGGAAACTCTTTATTTAATCACCAAGTCTTTAAAAGGAATAGATCAAAGTATGATTGAGAATATTTCCGAAATAAAACAATATGATCTTAATTATGATGAAAATGCCTTAATGCTGTATTTAAGAGACGGAAATTATGTATTTGCCAGTTTTTACAGTTTGGAATTGTTAAATTCATATAATGCTATCGCTTCCGAACTTGTCGGCAACGGGCATTGCGTATTTTTGGATGAAGGATTACAGGTTGCCTACAGAAAGGTTTGCCCATGGGATGAAACCGTTGTCGAAAAAGAGTATTGGATAAACGAAAACGGCGAGTTTATTTTAAATAAATATGGTGATAAGGTTGTCAAACATTATTTTGTGGATGAAAACGGGGAATTTATTTTGGATGAATACGGAAATAAAATTCCGATTCCGATTGATGAATTCGGGGAAGAAATTCTTCCTGAGCCGGAAGTTGAAGGCGGTGAAGAATCCGTGGGAGAATCCGCAGTTGAATAGGACTGTTAATATCTTTGATATAGTAATAATTGTTTGATATAATAACTATCGATTGGAGGTAAAGAATATGGCGATAGAAAAAATAACCGATTTCGGCAGTATCAATATTTTACCGGAAGCAATAGCTTCATTGACGGGCGGGGTTGTTACGGAGAGTTACGGAGTAGTCGGGATGGCATCAAGGAATTTTTTAAGAGATGGCATTGCCGAACTTTTAAATAAAGAAAACTATGCAAAGGGTGTAAATGTTAAAATAACCGACGCGGGGTTGGAAATTGATATTTATATAATCGTTAT
>JBHAFN010000070.1:0-6723 GCA_041856105.1 Bacillota bacterium | reverse complement strand
TTTTGTTTAACGGAAGCGGCGATTTCATCGATGATGGTAAGGTTTTTTAAACCTAAAAAATCCATTTTAATCAAACCCAATTCTTCCAAATATTCCATTGTAAACTGTGTGGAATTTATTGATTGATCAAGCTTGATGACTGGAATAACTTCATTTAATGCAAGCTTGCTCAATACGATCCCCGCCGCATGCATACTGGCATGTCTGGGCATGTTTTCAAGCTTTAAGGCCACGTTAAAAAGCTCTATGTATCTTTTATCGGAGTTTATCAGCTGTTTAAATCTAAGGCTTGTATTATAACATTCCTTTAAAGAAATATTTAAAACGTTGGGAACGCTTTTACAAATCATATCAATTTCTCTTAAAGGGATATTCATAACCCTACCTACATCCCTTATCGCCTGTTTTGCTTTTAAGGTATTAAAAGTAACGATATGAGCAACATGTTCAACCCCATAAGTATTATAGACATAATTAATTACTTCATCACGGCGATTGTCGGGAAAATCGATATCGATATCCGGCATCGATATTCTTTCCGGATTTAAAAATCTTTCAAACAACAAATTGTATTTAAGCGGATCTATATGCGTTATTCCCAAACAATAAGAAACAAGAGAACCGGCGGCACTGCCTCTTCCGGGACCGACATAAATTTGATGATTTTTGGCAAACTTGATAAAATCCCAAACAATTAAAAAATAATCCTCGTAATTCATTTTGGTAATTACGTCCAATTCAAACTTCAATCTTTCCCGATAACCCTCAGGTACCTGATTATTAAATCTCTTTAACAGTCCGGCTTGAGCCAATTTAATTAAGAATTGTTTGGAAGTAAGATTATTTTTGGTGTTAAAGGACGGTAATGAAGTTTTGGCAATATGCAAATCCGCATTGCATTCTTGGGCAATTTCGTCAGTTCTGGCCAAATCATCCCTATCGTAAATCTTTTCCATTTCCTGTTTACTTCTTAAATATCTTCCTTTAAGTAAATTTAAGGTTTTATCGGTAATAATTTTTTGTAAGGCAATTCCTCGGGTTACTTTATAGGCAAAATCGTCATCCTCATTCAGATAATATATTTTGGATAAGGCAACCGTCTTGATATTTAATTTTCGGCAGTTTTCTTTAAGTAAGGTGTTTTTTATTCTCCAAAATGGCGTTTCGTTATAGGATAAAGCCACATCAAAATCAATTAATTCTTTTTTTAAATAATTTAACTTGGCAATTAATTCGGTTACATTATAATTAATTAATGACGATTCCAAATATCCTTCTTCACCATAAACGATCAGAAAACAGTTTTCTTTATATACTTTTAATTGTTCCAATTTTAAAAAATCGTTTTCGGTATTAAGATAAGTGCTCAGCTTCATTAAATTTTTATAGCCCTCATTATTTTTGGCAAGCAAAATAAAAGGATATTTTTCTTCATAAAGCAAACAGTCAAATTCCAAACCGATTATCGGTTTCAGATTGGCTTCTTTTGCATGTTTAAAAAACTCTACGGTATTAAACATAACATTTTTATCGCATAATGTTACGTGAGTATAGCCTAGAGCTTTACTTTTGGAAATTAACGCTTTAACGGAAATCGTACTATTTAATAATGTATAGTAGCTTCTGGCATGCAAATGAACACTCATATTAACCTCATAAATAATTTTACCATATAAATTTTATTATTATGTAATAATAATTTGCTATAATATTATAGTTAAAGTACTACTACTTTAAATCTTGATATTTATATAGAGGATGTATTGATATTGATATCAATACAATGGTGGATAAAATGGAAGAAAATAAATTTAATTCGGATGTCGATCAGGAAACTAAAGTCTTCAGTATAGTTCATGATGAAGAAACAAAACCCCTAAATCTCCCGGTAAAGAAAAAAAGAAAATATATCTTTAAAAATATAATGACTTTAATCGTCTTAATTATTCTGGTTATCGGAATAAGTATCGGCGTTTTCGGGCTGACTTTAGCCAATCGGATGGTTCAAGATGCTCCCGAGCTGGTTTTAAGCGATTTTGTAAGCAATGAGTCAACTAAAATATACGACGGAAACGGAGAACTGATCCAAGAGATAGGAACCTATCTTAGAGAAAACATCACCTATGAAGAAATGCCTGAAGGTTTAATCGATGCTTTTCTTTCCATAGAAGATTCAAGGTATTTTCAACACTTCGGCTTTGATATTCCCAGATTTTCCAAAGCGATTATTGAAAACATAAAAACAATGAGCTTCGGTCAGGGTGGTTCAACCTTTACGATGCAGTTAATTAAAAACACCTACTTCCAAATAGACAGCGGCGACACCTCTACGGTTGCGGAGAAAAAGATCGACCGTAAAGTTCAGGAAATATATTTGGCAACGGAGCTGGAAAAACAATTGGATAAAAAGACCATTTTGGAATTATATTTAAATAAATTAAATTTCGGAGGTAACGTCAGAGGTATTGAAAAAGCTTCTCAATATTATTTCGGTAAATCGGCTAAAGATTTGGTCTTAACCGAAGAAGCTTTATTGGCAGGTATAATAAATCGACCAAACAGCTATAATCCATATCAACACTTAGACTATGCGACCGATAGAAGAAATAAAGTGTTGGATATGATGGTATATCACGGCTATTTAACCGAAGAAGAAGCCACCCTTGCCAAAGACATCAAAGTGGAAGACCTGCTTGTCGGAGAAAATTTCGTCAAAGGCGATTCGACAAGTAACGCTTATCGCAGTTATCTCGATGCGGTTATCAATGAAGCCCAAGCCATGACCGGCAAAGACCCGTACGTTACCGGAATGACCATCTATACAAGCATGAACAGAGCCGTTCAGGAAAAAATTGATTCCATTCAGGACGGAAGCACCGAAATTCCTTGGCCGGACGATTTAATGCAGGTCGCCATGATTTCCTTAAACAATCAAACCGGAGAAATTATCGGTATCGGCGGAGGAAGAAATTATGACGGGGCAAGACTTCTTAACCGGGCAACCTCTCAATATAAACAACCGGGTTCATCCGTAAAACCGTTTCTGTCCTATGCCTTAGCTTTTGAATACTTGGGATACAGCGATCAGATGGTTTTAACGGATCGTCCGATGACTTATCCGAATGAAAGCAGAGTACTTAAAAACTTTGACGGACAATACCGTGGTGATGTAACAATCCAACAGGCCGTAGCCCAATCCTTAAATATTCCCGCCATTTTAACCTTACAGGCGGTAGTCGATGAAATCGGAGTGGATGCGGTGGTATCTTATTTAAATTCAATCGGTTTTACCAAAGTTACAAAGGATAACTTCCATCTCTCCTTTGCCATCGGAGGAGCTCAATTTGAAACAACGGTGCTTGAACTTGCCGGCGCACATGCGACAATGATCAACCTGGGAGTATATAATAAACCGCATACCATTACAAAGCTGATATTACAGGATGGAACCGTTTATTATCCTGAAGATCAAAACAGAAAGGTATTAAGCTCAGGCTCCGCCTATCTGGTAGATGAATTGATGCGTTATACCGTTGAAGGACCATATTTCAACTACATGCAAATACTAAAAAGAGGCTATCCCGTATATGCCAAAACGGGTACAACCGACTGGGGAAGCGACGGGATTGCCTACGGTATTCCTAAAGGAGCCGCTAAGGATAAATGGATGGTTTCCAACACCTCTAATTACACCAATGCCGTTTGGGTCGGATATGATAAAGCGGTTAAAGGTGAACAGACATACTACACATATGCAAAAAGCCAATTAAACATTCCCGGAAAAATAAATAAAATATTATTGGATGTAAATGAGGAAATTTCGGAAACAAAACCTGTCGGGGTAGAAAAACCCGATGACGTTGAAGAATTAACCTATGTATACGGGACATGGCCATATGCCCGGTATGAAGATTGGATTGATCCCGCCTATAAAACTACCGCCTATGTATCAAAAGCCGGTAAAAAAGAATTGGTCAGCATTCTTGATCACCAAAATGAAGGAACATTTAACGGCGTAAGCGCCACGGTTAATGCGGACGGAACGTTATCGGTTAACTGGAGTGTCGGCTCGGGTTCCTGTTTTGGCAATACTAAAGATATTTCTCTCCATGATAATTGGAACGATATAACCGCATACGGAGCTTGTTTATTTGATTATTCATGGATTATCGGCTCCAGCGGCCATTATGGGGCAAAAGTTTATTTAAACGAAAGCTATATGGCGGATATATCCGGCTATAACGGTTATTATAACGGTTGGCCGGGTGATTTATGGGGAAGCATCAAAGTCTGCGGTTGGTACAGTCCGGATGGAATTACCACTTCGGAAACCAAATGTACCTATGCAAGCTATGCGGAACCTGTATGGTAAAAAGAAGATTTATACCCATCTTCTTTTTTTTAATGATAAAAAAACGGAAGTATATGTAACCCTTCCGTTATATTTCAGCCTTTAAATCTCTGTTCATTAAATCTTCGATAGCTTTACTCGGTTTTTTACCCTCATAAAGAATTTTATATACCTGTTCGCTAATCGGCATGGAAATATTATTTTTAAGCGCTTCTTCATAAACCACCTTGCAAGCCTTAATTCCCTCTACGGTTGCCGTATTGTTTTTTAAAAATTCCGTCGCACTGTTTTCCTTACCGATTTTTAAGCCGGCTTGAAAATTTCTGGAATGAACGGACGTACAGGTAACAATTAAATCTCCCACTCCGTCAAGTCCCAAATAAGTTTCCGCCTTCCCGCCGAAAAAAGTTCCGTAGCGGGCAATTTCCGCCAAACCGCGAGTCATTAAAGCGGCTTTGGCATTATCCCCCTGTCCTACTCCCGTTAAGATGCCGCTGGCAATCGCCATAATATTTTTAGTGGCAACGCCGATTTCGGCTCCGATCACATCGGTATTTGTATAAACTCTGAAATAATTATTGGAAAATAAATTTTGAATAATTCGGGCACTTTCTTCATCATCGCTAACCGCATTGATGGAAGTAAGCAGCTTTAAAACCACTTCTTCGGCATGACTTGGACCGATTAAGGAAACCACCGCTTTAAGCTTTTTAAAATTACGTTTAATGACTTCACTCAATCTTTCGTGGGTTAAAGGATGAAATCCTTTAGCCACATTGATGACAATTACCTCTTTTAAGACAACATCAGACGCTTTTTTACAAACTTCC
This sequence comes from Bacillota bacterium, assembly GCA_041856105.1. Taxonomy (GTDB): domain Bacteria; phylum Bacillota_I; class Bacilli_A; order Erysipelotrichales; family Erysipelotrichaceae; genus UBA9076. Next base: position 1,542 of record JBHAFN010000070.1, on the reverse strand, counting down.
TCGATGGCAACGGTCGGTACCGCCAATAAAACAACATCATAATCCTTAATTTCGTTTATATCGGAAGTTGCTTTAATTTTTTCATTTAATGTCGTAGAAAAATAACGACTGTTTTTATGATTGTTATTAATATCATCTATTTCAAAATCGGAAATGCCCCATATTAAAGTTTCCACATTATTATCAGCCAAAACATTAGCCAAAGCACTTCCCCAACTTCCGCTCCCTAAAATTGCAACCTTCATTTTTTATCCTTTCCTTCTGGCAATAATTTTAATCATACTGCCGTCAAATCCAAAAGCTTCTCTCAATCTGTTTTCCAAATATCTTTGATAGCTGAAATGTAATAAATCGGGATCGTTTACCGATAATACGAAAGTCGGCGGAGCGACACTGACCTGAGTCGCATACATGATTTTTAATCGCTTGCCGTTATGAGTCGGAGCCGGCGTAGTCAATTGAGCGTCTAAAATCACTTCGTTTAAAACGCTTGTTTCAATTCTTAATTGACTATAGTGATACACCGTATTTACCAAAGGTAAAATATCGTTAATCCTCTGTTTGGTCTTCGCCGACACAAATAAAATCGGAACATGATCCAAATATACAAATTCTTTTCTGATTTTATCGATATATTCATTCATCGTTTTATCATTTTTAACAACCGTATCCCATTTATTGAAAATAATAATCAACGGTTTACCGGCCTCATAGGCATAACCTGCCACATGCTTATCCTGTTCACGGATTCCCGCTTCACCGTCAATAACAAACAAAGCCACATCGCATCTTTCAATGGCGGACAACGCTCTTAAAACCGAATACTTTTCAATGTTCTCGAATATTTTCCCCTTTTTTCTGATTCCTGCCGTATCAATAATTACATAATCCTGATTGTCCTTTATAAACGGGGTATCAATCGCATCTCTGGTAGTTCCTTCAACGGCGCTTACAATAACTCTCTCCTGATTTAAAACGGCATTAACAATGCTGCTTTTACCGACATTGGGTTGCCCGATTACCGCTATTTTAATCATTCCGGGATATTCATTAATATTTTTATCGGGAAACAATTTAAAACACTCGTCCAACAAATCACCGAAGCCGATGCCGTGAATGCCGCTTACGGCAAGGGGATCCCCTATTCCTAACCCATAAAACTCATAGATGTTATTCATTAAGGTAATGTCGTCAACTTTATTGACAGCAAGTACAACCGGTTTACTTTGTCTTTGTAATATTTTGGCAATGTATTCATCATCAGCGGTGATTCCGTCTCTTCCGTTAACTACAAAAACAATAACATCCGCTTCCTGTATGGCAATATCCACCTGAGCTTTGATTTCTTCCTGAAACGGTTGATCAGCCAACTGAATTCCTCCGGTATCGATGACTCTGAATTCTTTGGTAAGCCATTCTCCCTTAGCATAAATTCTGTCTCTGGTAACTCCGGGAGTATCCGCAACAATCGAAAAACGCTCACCGATAATCCTGTTGAAAATAGTGGACTTCCCTACATTAGGTCTTCCGACAATGGCGATA
>JBHAFN010000069.1:0-6964 GCA_041856105.1 Bacillota bacterium | reverse complement strand
TCATTACCGATAGCCACCAACGTACCCGCCGTATCAAAGAAATCCACAAACAAGAAAGAGAAAATAACCACATAAAAACTCTGCTTGGAAAATAACTCCCCAAATCCCGACGCAAACGCACCTACCGTACTAAAATCGATATTAAATGAAATTACTCCGCTTGGAAAAGCAGGCAAACCCTCTCCCAATCCCATAACATTCATTATAAGACCGACAATCGAAGTAGCCACAAGTCCCCAAAAAACCGCCGCAGGCACTTTTCTGGTAACCAAACCGACCGTAATAAATAAACCGATTAAACTTAAAATAACCGTAGGTTCCTTTAAATTCCCCAAACCTACAAATGTTGCCGGATTTGCCACAATAATCCCGGCATTTTTAAACCCGATAAACGCAATAAAGAACCCGATACCTGCCCCTATTGCCAATTTCATATTTTTAGGAATCGCATTAATAACAATCTTTCTAATCCCGGTAACGGAAATAACCAAGAAAATCAATCCTGATATAAATACAGCCGCCAAAGCCGCATTATAAGAATAACCGAAACTCAAACAAACGGTATACGCAAAGAAAGCATTAACTCCCATCCCCGCCGACAAAGCAACCGGATAATTGGCATACATCCCCATAATAACGGAAGCCAACGCCGAAGAAATCGCCGTTGCGAAAAATACACCCCCGAAAGACATTCCCGTTTCCGACAAAATTGACGGATTGACAAAAAGAATATAAGCCATTGCCAAGAAAGTTGTTAACCCTGCAATAAGCTCCGTTCTGACCGTAGTACCCTTTTCCTTTAATTTAAATAACTTTTCTAACATTCTATCCTCCCTTAAAGAAGGACACCAAACAAAAAAGTTTTCGATGAGCATCACCAAAAACTCAAACCCGTAGCGTAACATTTACGGTGTTACCTAGAGACTTTCATGCCATATTCCATGAAATTATACGGTGTCCATCAATGAAATTATTATACAAAATTAGTAAAACATAAACAAGATGAACTTTATAAAAGCCAAAAACAAAAAAGCATCGTATAAACAACGATACTATTTACTGACCACTTCCATAAATGCTTTAAATAAAGGATGCGGACGATTAGGTCTGCTCTTAAATTCCGGATGAAACTGCACGGCAATAAAGAAATCACAATTTTTATTTTCCACAGCCTCAACCAATCTACCATCCGGAGAAGTACCTACAATCATCAAACCGTTTTCATTAAACAAATCACGATATTTATTGTTAAATTCATAACGATGACGATGTCTTTCGGAAATTTCCGTAGTGCCGTAAGCCTTAGCCATCAAACTACCCTCTTTAATAACACACGGATAAGCACCCAAGCGCATTGTCCCGCCTTTATCAATTTCTTCATTTTGATCAGCCATATAATCAATTACTTTATTACAGCTGGTCATATCAAACTCACCGGAATGAGCATCCGCAATACCTAATACGTTTCTGGCAAATTCAATAACCGCAATTTGCATTCCCAAACACAAACCCAAATAAGGTATGTTGTTCTCTCTTGCATATTTCGCCGCTAATATTTTGCCTTCAATTCCACGATCCCCAAAACCCCCGGGAACCACTATCCCTTTAACATCACCTAACAATTCATCAACATTATTTACGGTGATATCTTCCGCTTCAACCCACTTAATCGAAACGTTGGATCCTACTTCATATCCTCCATGTTTTAAAGATTCACTAACCGATAAATATGCGTCATGCAGTCTTACATATTTTCCAACCATCGCAATCTTTACGGTTTTATCACAACTGTAAATTTTATCCATGGTTTTATTCCATTCTTCCAAATTAATTTCCGGAACATCCAAATGCAACTCTTCGCAAACAATAGCGGAAAGTTTTTGTTTCTCCAACATGATAGGCGCTTCATATAAATCCCTTACCGTCCTATTTTCAATGACGTTACCCTGTTTAACATTACAAAACAAAGAAATCTTCTCCTTAATGTCATTGGGAAGTTTCCCATCACATCTTGCGATAATAATATCAGGAGAAACCCCTGCTTCCTGAAGTTCTCTTACCGATCTTTGAGTAGGTTTGGATTTAAACTCATTGGAACCCGGAATAAAAGGAACTAAAGTTACATGCAAAAACAAACAATCTTCTTTTTTGTGTTCCAAAGAAACCTGACGAATTGCCTCAATAAACGGCTGAGACTCAATATCGCCCACCGTACCGCCTATTTCCGTAATAACTACATCCGCATTGGATTTTTCCCCTACCGAATAAATAAATCTCTTAATTTCATTAGTAATATGCGGAATAATTTGTACGGTTTCCCCTAAATATTCCCCTCTTCTTTCTTTAGTTAAAACGTTCCAATAAACCTTACCGGTAGTAAGATTGGAATATTTATTTAAATCTTCATCGATAAATCTTTCATAATGCCCCAAATCCAAATCGGTTTCCGCTCCGTCATCAGTCACAAAAACCTCTCCATGTTGATAAGGAGACATAGTACCCGGATCCACATTTATATAAGGGTCAAGTTTTTGCGAAATAACTTTTAAACCACGAGACTTCAATAGACGTCCTAAAGACGCCGCAGTTATACCTTTACCTAATCCCGAAACAACTCCACCCGTGACAAAAATATACTTCATAAATCCTCCTAATTAACCCAAATCCACGAAAAAAGAGGGCACTAAACCAAACGACAACAATGTCGTTTTTTTTTAGCTCCTCATAGCCGAATACATTATACCCCAGTCAAGTAGTCAATGCAATATCAAACAAAAAATTAGCGAAATAAAATAGTAAAATAATAACTGCTTTTTTAATAAAAATAATGAAAGACCGGTTATGTTTTGATGAAGTAAAGAGGCGATAAATTTTGCAGTTAATTATTATTGGATATATAATTTTAAACTACTGAAATTGACTCTTTATATTTTTTTATAACAATCCGTATGCCACTACAAAAAAAGATAACCTTTTAATTATCCTTTTTGAAATCTTAAAATCAATCGATCACACAAACCACCTTTCCAAACCCTTTTTTATCATCTAAATAATCATGTGCTTCTCTAATATCTTTCAATCTGAATATTCTTTCAGGCTTTACATTAACCCGATACTCTTTTATATAATCAAATAATTCCTGAATCTTTTCTTTGGAAACATTTCCCGAATAAAATGTAGTAAGATAAACACTGTTCTTTAATTCCATAATCGGATCGAATTCCTCCAAATACCACTTACCGCCCAATAAGCCCGTATTACAAACAATTCCCCCCTCATTTAAATGCTTAATGGAATCTTTTATAGAAATCGGCCCGACCAGCTCCAATACCTTATCAAACATTAATTCCGTTTGCAGTTTATGATTCACATCTAAAATTATATTTGTATATCCTTCTTTAATTAATATTTCTTTTTTTGCCAAATTATTAGTAGAACCATAAATATCAATATCCTTAAACTTTGCCCTTAAAAGCCTCACAAAAGCAATCCCAACCCCACTACTTGCGGCTCTGACTAAAATTTTATCATTTTGCTCAATCTTCAAATTTTTTAAAGAACCTAATGCAGTATAATATGTTTCCGGAATGGCTGCCAAATCTTCCCAAGCCAAATCACTTTCAACAACATAAATTTGATGGTCGGGAATTAAAACATATTCGGCATAACTTCCATCATATTCTCTACCCATTTCCCCCATAATTGAAACTACCTTTTCCCCTTTATTAAAAACTTTACTATTTTCAATTATCCCGACACATTCTATCCCTAAAATTCTGGGAAACACCACATTGGGAGAATAACCTTTCCTTGTAAAAATTTCTGATCGATTAATACCGAAACCTTTAACTTTGACTAAAGACCAGCCTTCTTTCAACTTTGGCTTATCAACTTCACTATAAACCAATTTTTCACTACCGCCGGCTTCATAAACAACTATCGCTTTCATATCCAACTCCTATCTTGACATCTCAATTAACTTTTTTACAAACTCATTTGAAGGATTGCCCCAAACTTCTTCCGCTTTATCAAATTGAATTATTTTACCCTTATCCAAAACCAAAATATGTGTAGCAAGTTTAAAGGCTTCATAAATATCATGAGTAATGAATATAACCGTACAATTCGTTTTTTTATGAATGTTTTTTAAATCATTTTGAAGCTGGGATCTGGTAATAGAATCAACAGCCCCGAACGGTTCATCCATTAATAAAATATCCGGATTATTCGCATATGCCCGGGCAATACCTACTCTTTGCTGTTGACCACCGGACAACTCATCGGGATACCTACTTTGCATATCCAAAGGTAAATCAACAAGCCGCAAAGTACTTTCAACAATTTTTTTTATTTCTACTTTAGACTTCTTTTCCAAATTAGGAACATAAGCGATATTTTCCGCAACGCTCATATGTGGAAATAAACCGTTTCCTTGAATCGCATAACCGATTTTCCTTCTTAATAAAATCAAATTTTCCTGATTGATGTTTTTACCTCTAATCAACACCTCCCCGCTATCAGCTTTAACCAAACCGTTAATCATTTTCATAATTGTAGTTTTCCCGGAACCTGAAGTACCTACTATACAAACAAAATCACCTTTATTGATAGAAATACTAAAATTTTCCACTGCCGTAACATTATCATAACTCTTACTGACGTTGCTAAATTCAACTATCTTTTCCATTTACTTCACCTCAATGATTATTTCCTTTAAAAAATCTTTTGCGACTTCTTCAGGTGTCTTCTTACCGATTTCCACTTCATAATTTAATTTGGCCATTGTATTTTCGTCAATTAAATCATCAACCATATTTAGCACATCCTCCAACTTTGGATATTTACTTAATGCATCCATTCTTACCACCATACCCGCCATATACGATGGATAAAAACCTAAATCATCTTCTAAAACAACAATTCTCGGATCGGATAATTGACCATCTGTAGTAAATACGGTCATAACATCAATTTGTTTATCTAACAACGCTTGATATTTCAAACCGTTATCCATATCAACAACTTTTTTAAACTCAAAATTATATGCCTTACTTAAAGCATTAAAACCATCTTCTCTTTCAAAAAAATCATATTCGGCACCAAAAATTAATTCATTAGAAATCTTAGCAAGATCACTGTAAGTTTTTAAAAAATACTTGTCGGCGATTTCTTTTTGCACCCCCAAACTATAAGTATTATTAAAACCGAACATTCCTTTCCAAGTAACGCCATAATTTTCTTCATATTTATTTAACAACTCATTAAATAAATCGTTGGAATAAGGAGTTTCTTCTTTTAATACGATTTGCCATGCCGTACCGGTATATTCAGGATATAAATCAAATTCTCCCTTAACCAAAGCCGGATGCAAATTGGCGGTACCTCCACCCACTCCATGAGTAATATTAACTTTTAAATCTGTTTTTTCTTCAATTAATTGCCCAACTATTTCCGCAAGAATATAGCCTTCCGTCGTCGGTTTGGAGGCAAGTTCAATTAAGTTGTATTGAATATTTATACTGCTAAAAATTGAAACAGATAAAATAATTACCGAAATCACTGCTAAAACAATTTTATTTAAGCTTTTTTGCTTATTTCTTCTATTAAATTGTTTTTCGATCAATCCTAAAATATAATCCGCTGTTAATGCCAACACAGCTATCAATATACTTCCATTTAAAAGCAAGATTTGATTGTTGGTTGTAATGCCACGATATATCGCCACCCCCAAACCTCCTGCCCCAACAAATGAAGCAATACCGGCTAATGCAATAGTCATCGTTACCATGTTGCGAACGGAAGAAAAGATTATCGGAAAAGCCAAAGGCAATTTAATTTTAAGTAATGTTTGAAAATTCTTACTCCCCATTGCCGTACTCGCCTCAATAATTTTTTCATCAATATTGGTAATTCCGGTATAAGTACTTCTAACAACAGGCAATAGGGCATATAAAGTCAAAGCGATTATTGCCGTAGAGTTTCCTATCCCTGTAAAGGAAATTAATGCCCCAAGTAATGCGATGGAAGGAACGGTATATAAAATATTAACCAAAGAAATTACGACATTGGCAACTTTCTTTTTCTCTGAAATAAGGATGCCGATTAATATACCTAATCCAACAGCTATCAGCGACGCAATTAAGGTAAGTTTTAAATGCTCTAAAGTAAGTTTTAAATAAAAGTCGCCATTTTGAATCAAATTATCAAGCAAATCATTCATTAATCTTTACCTCCATCAAATTAAAAACTATTCTTTTAAGCTGATTTTCAAATTGAATAATTTCTTCTTCGCTAAAATCTTTGTAAAAATAACTGTCCATTATGGTATTAATATCTTTTGTCTTTTCTTCCAACTTCTTTCCGTGAACAGTCAAATAAACCAATTTTTTCCTTTTATCATCTTTACAAGAAGTACGATATAACAAATCATTTTTTTCCATATGCTCCAGCATTATCGAAAGCGTATTCAAGGCAAGCCGCGTATATTCCGCAAGCTTGGAACTGCTTATTCCGTCATTTTTCCACAAAACATATAATATTTTTCCTTGTTCACCGCTGAATTCATTTAAGTTATTTTCACTTAACAATTTATTCAAAATTCTTCCGCTCAACAATTTAATTCTTCCAACTAAATATCCGCCTTCAGTCTTCATTTGACCCTCCAAAATAAAAATACTTCTATATAGAACAATACCATATGGAAGTATCTAGTCAACTATTATACCCTTATTCAAAACTCTTTTTTAAAACCTCATCTAAAACGTCGCTGTTTACATACCCCGGAAGATAACCAAGCAAGCTGCCATCCGCTTTATAGATAAACGAAGTCGGATAACCGCTAACCCCATACATCCCTTTGACACTATAATCACTGTCATATAAGACCGGTATTGTATAACCTTTATCTCTCAGATAAGTTTCCACCCCTTCAATACTTGTTTCTCTTCCGTCATTAGGAGTAGCT
>JBHAFN010000068.1:0-7353 GCA_041856105.1 Bacillota bacterium | reverse complement strand
TTAATAAATTTTTTATTTTCAAATCTTCGATGCTTAAGCTGTCAATTGTAAATTCATGTTCAAGTTTGCCTTCGGGGACACTTTCTTTCAATGTGAATGTATAGGTGCTGTCAAGTTCTCTTATTCTTATTGAAAAGCCTCTTGCGTAAGCGGAAGGTTTACTGTCATAGTAATAATTGGTTTGCACATTAACGGTATGACTTGGATAAGCGGCTTTTAAAATGTCGAACTCCTGTTTATTCAGCATCATTTTATATTCTTTTTCTATCTTGGTATTTGTCATCTTTTTTACCTACTTTTAATTATATTACCATATCTTTAATGCTTAATTAAAAAAACTAGGATATAATTATTTCATGAAAACCTTTAAAACAGTAGTAAGATATGATGAAATATCTAAAAAACTAGATTCGAAAATTAAAGATGCTTTGGTTTCCAACGGGTTTAAATATCAAGAAATTAATCCTGATTATGTGATAGTTATCGGTGGGGACGGAACTTTTCTTCAGGCTGTACACAATTGTTTAAACAGCTTGGAATCTACGTATTTCTATGGCATACATACCGGAACGCTGGGCTTTTTTACCGATTATAAATCCGATGAAATCGATGAGTTTTTAAATGATTTTTTAAGCGGTAAATGTAAGGTGATAAAATATCAGTTATTAGAGGTGGAAGTTGATAATAAAGATAAATACTATGCGGTTAATGAAATGAGAATTGAAAATTCATTAAGAACTCAGGTATTGGAAATAAAGGTGAATGATTTGGAATTTGAAACTTTTCGAGGTACCGGAATGTGTGTTTGTACACAAATCGGCAGTACCGCATATAATCGCTCTTTATCCGGAGCGGTTATTCAAGAAGGGTTGCCTTTAATAGAAATGAGCGAGATTGCCGGTATTCATCACAGTTCATACAGATCTTTAGGTGTTCCCATAGTGATGAGAGAAGATTCCGTAATAACCTTTGAATCTAATAATTTTAATGGGGCTATCTTGTGTAATGATGCTTCGTATGTAAGGTTGGATAATGTAAAAAAAGTAACCGTAAAGTTATGTGATAAAAAAATAAATATGCTCAGATTTAAAGAGGTTTCTTATTTTAAAAAATTACAAAGTTTATTTTAACAGAGGTGCAAAACATGAGATTGTGGAGATCGTTTTTAGAAATATTGCAATTCCCGCTAAAAGTGATTATGCTTGGCTTTATTCTTTATGGAATTGGAAATATATTGGTTAATTCGGCTTTTTCTTCCTTATATGTGATAAAGAATGAGCTAATTATTCTTATTGCGGAAATATTGATGAGAGTCGGCAGTTTAATCATTTCCTATACTCCGTTTATTATTTTGCTTAGAAGCGTTAATAGAAGAGTTTACGGCGGAGTTACAACCATGTCCGGGTTTATAGGATACATCAGTTTTTTGATAATGACCTTATTTACGGCGGATAAAACATTGCCATCTACTGTTTATTCGGCTATTTTCGGCATTAGTTATACATCTTTAAATTTAAGTAATTTAAGCGGGATCAATTATCCTTTGCAAACGGGATTGATAGGTGCCGTTACGGTAATATTCTTAACCAGAATATCCTTTGCACAATCAAGAAACAAATCCCAATATGGTTTTTTCGGTTTTATCGATAAAGATGTTTATGCGATTATCTTAAATATTTTATATTGTATTATTGCCGGAGGATTAATTTCGCTCGGTTATTCATCCTTTTATAATAATTTAATGAGTAAAATAATCGCTTTTATAAGCAGCGATATTACCAATCCGATGAGTTTGTTTACGTATGGCATAGTGGAAAGATTGCTTTCTACATTACACATGTCCAATATCATTCGTAATCCTTTCTGGTTCGGGGCAAGCGGAGGTACTTGGAGCAATATAGTCGGAGAAAGTGTGGCCGGCGATGTAAGTATTTGGACGGCATCAATCGCTTCCAACTCTTTACAAACAAATGTAGGGAGATTTATCACTCCTTATTACGTTTTAAATATTTTTGCCATTCCCGCTTTAATTTGGGCGATATATACAATCTATACGGATAAATTCGAGAAAAGAAGACTGGTATTGTTTTTCGTGCTTGCCAGCTTGGCTTCAATTTTTTTCGGAACATTATTGCCTATTGAACTGTTGTTGGTATTGCTTTGTCCCTTGCTTTATTTTTTCCATGTATTGTTTACGGGAAGTTTATTTGCGATTTTTCAAGTTTTGGGGGTTTCGTTAGGATTTAATTATAATGGAAGCAGTACGGTTGTGGCTATGCCGGGAACGATGATGGAATTAATTACTTATTTTAAAAATACCCACCTTAACGATTCAATCAGAATGATTATTATTGTCGGTTTGATTACCGGTTTAATTTATTTCTTGTTCACCAGATTTTATTTTAGGCATTTGGCTGTAGATTTATTTAATACCGGGACGACGAAAAGACTTACTGAAGGTACTTTAGATGCGATTGGCGGACCGTCCAATATTAAGATGATTAATACGTCTATTAACAAGCTTACCATTCAGGTGTTCGATTCCGGTTTAATAGATGCAGGGAAGCTCTTAAAGCTCGGGGCAACCAAGGTAAGTGATACAAGAGCGGGCTTTTCCATTCAATTCGGGGCAGCAAGCACGATTGTCGGAAGAAGTTTAAGTAAGAGCTTAAGAAATACAATCAGAAACGGTTAGGAGGTTACTTATGCTTAGCATTAAAACGAAGCTTTATACTATTTTGGTTTTAGGAATATTAATTATCATCGGCATAATTTATTTGATTTTCAATAAACCGGAATCAAAGGAGGTTGTTGTAACGGTTGAACCTACCTTTACAACGGAGGTGGTGGAAACGATCGTTCCAACGGAAACTCCCGTTATAGAAGAGATTGTCGATACAACCACCGACAGCAGTATTAATAAAATAGTTAATAAAGAAAATATGGTTTCCGAAAGTTATGTGCCTGAGCTGGTATCTTTAAATGTGGCTAACGAGAACGATCAAAAACTTCGTCCGGAAGCGGCAAGCGCTTTGGAGGAAATGTTTAATGCGGCAAGTGCGGAAGGAATTAATCTGAATGTGGTCAGCGGGTATCGATCTTATAGCGAACAAAGAAGCTTATGGTATACATATGAGGAAAAATATGGCAGAAAATATGCGAACAGATTGGATGCGACTCCCGGAGCAAGCGAACATCAGCTGGGATTGGCGGTTGATTTATCGGCTAATGTCGGATGTAAGCTTAAACAGTGTTTTGGTACGACAACGGCAGGGAAATGGTTGGCGGAAAATTCATATAAATTCGGTTTTATTTTAAGGTATCCGGATGGTAAGGAAGATATTACGGGGGTTATCTATTCTCCATGGCATTTTCGTTACATAGGTGTCAAGGAAGCCACAAAGATATATGAATCGGGATTAACCTTAGAAGAATTTTATAATAAATAAATACTGGTTTAATTTTAATTATTGTGGTAAATTATACATAATATTTTAAGAGGGGAAGTTTTTATGAGATTTTTAAGCGGTTTGTTATCAATCTTAATGATTGTCGGAATTAGCAATTCTAGTATTTATGCCAATGAAGATTCAAATAATCCTGAACCTGTCATTACTGAAAGTACCCCGGAAACCAACATAGTTGAAAACACTCCGGAAACTAACATAGTTGAAAGTACACCAGAAACTAACACAGTTGAAAGCACTCCGGAAACAAGCACAGTCGAAAGTACACCGGAAACCGTTACAGTTGAGAATACCCCGGAAACTTCAGAAACAGAAGGATTAGGAGAGAAAAAGGTTGAAGATACTGCCGTTGATGAGGAAACGGTTTTACCGGTCAATGAAAAGGCAACGATCGTTCTCAGTGAAAATTTTAATGATTTAAACATTAAAGCAACCTATGAGGAGGGAACTTTTCCGACAGACATTAAACTTGTTTTAAGTGCGATTACGGATGATGACAAACTGAATACCGTAAAAGAAGCAATCTCAGATGATTTTGTTGATCAGGAAGTAAAAAGTATCGTGGGGATAGATATTTCTTTTATACTAAACGGAGAAATTGTTCAACCTAATGAAAATGTAAAGATAGCAATCAGTTCCGATACAAAGGAGTTGGAAAATATTTCCGTAATTCATGAAGAAGAAACGGAATTTACTTTGATTGATAATGAAGTTGTAGATGAATCGATAGAGTTTTTTTCGGATAGTTTCAGTCCGTTTTACTTGGTGGAACTGGTATCCTCCGGTGGCGTAAATGTGGCTAAAATCGGGAATGTTGAATATTTAACATTAAACGATGCGGTTAATGCGGCGACAGATAATGACGTTATCGAGCTTTTAACTGACATAGACAGTTATAACAAAATCATCGATACAAGTCTTACCGGCGATAAGGCAATAACGGTTGAGGGAAAAAATATTATCATAAACGGAAATAATCATAAAATAAGCTGGACTAACGATTATAGTGGAACATTGTTTAAAATTAATGCCGGGGCGGGATTGACGATTAACGATTTGAATTTTGACGGAGCTGCCTCAGAATGGTATGCGGACTATGCTAACGCTTCTCCGCCAACCAGTTATGTTAGCGTTCCGATTGTAAAAGGGACTAACGATGTAACCGGAAAAGCCTCCATGATTATAAATGGCGGAACGCTAAATCTGAACAACAGCAATTTCAGCAATATTTATGCAGAATACTCCAACACCACTAAGATAAAAGGTAATGTTTTATGCAGTCAAAACGGGTCTTTTACAAATATAAATACGGTGAGTTTTAATCATGTCGTATTAAAAAACGGTTACGGCGGAAGTATGTATGCGGAAAACGGAGCGAGGGTAAATATCGATAAGCTGACCGTTGATGAAAGTATATCTACTTTTGGAGGAGCGATTGCTTTTGAAGGAGGAAATGCCGAAATTCCGGCTAAAATCACCAACAGCGTCTTTAAAAACTGTCTCAGTCAGTTTAATGGCGGAGTATTATTTATTGCAGCATCCGGAATAGAGGTTTTGGATTCCGAGTTTACAAATAATAAAAGCGGTAATGACGGAACGGTAATATGTTTCGGACAACACGGCAATGCCGCTACACCGTTAACCAACTATACTTCCAATTTTAATAATGTGCTTTTTGACGGTAATAAAGGACTTGCCTCAGAAGGTCAAAGTATGGGCGGAGTAATTTATTTCTATCAGAATTATTACGGTTTTGGAGTTAATTTTAATGATTGTACATTTACCAACAACGATGCGGCGGCAGGAGGGGTACTTTCCGATGTCGGTGATTTAGGCAAATCGGTGGTTTTCGACAATTGTAAGTTAATTTCCAATACGGCAAAAAGCGGCGGGGCATTTTATTTACAGTCAATGCATGTAACTTTAAAGAATTCGCTTGTGGAAAATAACGGCTCAAGGGGAACTGGCGGAGTTGGATCCGTATTTTATGTTTCCAGTTTAACCCTTGAAAATACCGTTGTACAAAATAACAATGCCGTTATAGATGGCGGAGCATTCAGAATGTATAGTGCTTCCGCAGATGACAAGCCGACATTAATTTTAAAAAGCGGCAGTGAAGTTAAAAATAATACCGCGGGAAGAGTTGGCGGAGCCGTTTATGTAAACACGAAATCAGCTTTAAATGATAATACAATTACCGGCATTATTATGGAAGCCGGCAGTAAACTTTACAACAATACGGCTGCAACAGGCGGAGATGACATTGCCATTTCCACAAGAGATAAACAAACGCTGAATCTTGTTTTGGTTGATGCGTTCGATATGAATGCCTATGATGTAAACGGCAACAGAATTACAGGATGGTTTTGGGACAAAAATAATTCCAGATATGTGAAGAATGTTTCTTCGGAGTATACCGAGCTGACCTATAACGGACCGATGAAATATATATTTATTAAAGCCGCCAATTCCGATTATACGATTATTTATGATAAAAATAATCCCGGCGCAACCGGTACAATGGATAATCAGCTTGTTTTGATTCATCCGAATAATGAAGTTAATTTAGCCGCAAATCGCTATTCTTTGAGTAATAAGATTTTCTTGGGTTGGAGCACTACCGCAAACGGAACCGTTGAATATACCGATATGCAGTCAGTTGATTTTGATTTATTGGCGGGAGAAACGATTACGCTTTATGCGATATGGAAGGATGCGCCGATTCCTGTAAATCCTCAACCGAACGATAATCCTCAGCCGACAGGCAGATCTTGTCAGGATGACGGTTATCCTAACGGATATTTTTGGGACGAGGGCAAACAGGCTTGTGTTTATAGCGGTTATGTAGTTCCCAATACGAAGGTAAATGTCAACAATCCGTATGGAGCTTATATAGTTCTTTCTTTAACGGCTTTAATATTAATAAATCTTAAGTTTAGATATAAAGATCAGTAGAAAAATCTACTTCTAATTTTTATCGTTTACAGTGCAATAAAACCGTTAAAAATATCGATAACCGATTTATTTAAAAAAATTGCAATTTGCAATCTTAAGATATCTTATGATAAAATCTACTCATGAAATTTAATTTATGGAAAAAAGTATCTGCCATATTATTGTGCGGATTTATATTTATTACAACTTCCGGGTTTGATGCCGAAGATTTCAGCATTGATCATTTTGATACTTATGAAAAAGAATTTAAAAGCGAAGAAATGGATGTTTGTTTTAATATCAGCGCTAAGACATATATGTCTTATCTTGCTGTAACAAACGTAAACAGCGTTCAATATAAACATATTCATGAAAAGATGACCATTGATGAAACTACCGGAATGTTGTATGACGAAGACGGTTTTATTGCGGCGGCACTAGCCAGCGGCTTTGGGCCTATCGGCTCCAGATATTATTTCACTTTGGATACGGGTATCGTCTTGCCGATTGTAAAGGTAGACGCAAAAGCCGATTCGGCTACCAACGGATGTGCCGCTCATAACGGCCATATTATTGAATTTGTGATCGATACAAAGATAGCCGGGGAGTATTTCGGAGTCGGACCTAGCGGATTGGTTAACTACGGTAATTTCAACAATGATGAAAGATTTGAAGGGGTTATTGTTAAAATTGAAAAAGTATTGGATGAAAAACTGGAAAGCGATATCACTTATGTGGAAAAAACGGATGATGCAGCTTTAAAAGACGGTGATTTTGAAAACGAATTAGAGGTATTTGGCGGATATTAAGCGGTTCTATAAATTCTGGTGTTGGTGGGATAAAATCCCGTAAAAAACAAATCGAGGTATAAGGCGTCCAATAGGATGCCTTATTTCATGTTAAGTTAAATTTAACCATAGTATTAGAAATAAGTAAAATTCTGATTTTAAAT
>JBHAFN010000067.1:0-3140 GCA_041856105.1 Bacillota bacterium | reverse complement strand
ATGCCTTTCAGTTTCGGATTACATCCGGCATTTAATGTTCCGCTAAAAGAGGGCGAACGTTTTGAAGATTACCGAATTGAATTCAGCAATCATGAAGATAATCAAAATATGATCGGACCGTTTGTGCTTAAAGGTAAAGTCATTCCTTTAAATTATGAATTGTTTGAGGTTAACAAAACCTTAATGTTTGAATATTTGAAAAGTTCGGAAGTAAAAATAACCAATCAAAAGTATTCATTAAAGATGGGCATTGTCGGGTATCGTTATTTTGCGATCTGGACAAAAGAGAACGCTCCGTTTATTTGTTTGGAGCCGTGGCACGGACATGGCGATTTAAAAGAGGTGGAGGTGGATTTTTATCATCGTGAAGGAACATTTATCCTTCCGAAAGATAATATTTTTACAACTTCTTATTATATAGAAATAGAATAATAATTTTATTATGCTAAAATAGGAATGTAAGAGGAGAAAAAGAATGTTTAATATTATTGTTTGTGATAATTACAATGAAGTAAGTAACGAAGCATTTAAAGTGGTAAAAGAGGTGATTAAAAATAAAGCAAACCCGGTATTGGGGTTGGCAACCGGTTCAAGTCCGATCGGATTATATAAAAAAATGCAGGCCGATCATAAGGTGGGCTACTCTTATAAAAATTGTATTACGTTTAATTTGGATGAATATGTGGGGTTGCCGAAAGATCATGATCAAACCTATTGGACTTTTATGCATGAAAATCTGTTTGATAATTTAGATATTCCGGAAGAAAATATTCATATTCCCAATGCTGAAGGGGAAGAATTGGAAACATTGTGTAAGAAGTATGATGAAGCCTTAGCCGAATATGTAATCGATATTCAAGTGCTCGGTATCGGCGGAAACGGACATATCGGTTTTAATGAACCCGGGACACCGTTTGATACCACTACACATATTGTCGAGTTACAGGAAAGAACAAGATTTGATAACGCCAGATTTTTTAATTCGTTGGATGAAGTGCCTACTCAAGCTATTACAATGGGAATATCTTCCATTATGCAGGCTAAAAACATTCTTGTCATAGCAACCGGAGAAAATAAAGCCGATGCGGTGTACGGGATGATCAAGGGGCCGATTACCACCGACTGTCCGGCAAGTGTTTTACAAAATCATCCGCATGTTACCATTGTTTTGGATAAGGCGGCTGCCGGTAAGCTTTAAGGCAAATTACTGGATATAATAAAAATTGATATATATAATGATGACATAAGGAGGTTTTAAAATGAAAATTGTAGAAAACTTAAAAGAATTTGATGAAATTTTAGCTGATCATACTTCAGTGGTTGTTGATTTTTATGCCGATTGGTGCGGACCGTGCAAGATGCTTGCGCCGGTATTTGAAAAAGTTTCTAATGAAACTGAAGGAGTGGCTTTTATTAAAGTGAATGTGGACGCAAATATTGAACTTGCTCAAAGATACGGTATCAGCACCATTCCTACCTTATTGGCATTTAAAAACGGTGCAATAGTTAATCAGGTTGTAGGCTATGTACCTGAACCGAATTTGGTCAAATTTGTCGAAAGCTCCAAATAAGATTGTTAACTCAATCTTTTTTTTATTTTTGTATCAAATATTATTGCATTTAATTAAGATTTTTATATAATAAAATAGGTTTAACAATAAATGATAAAAAGTTTAGTTAAAGTAAACAGGGGGTGAGTTTTGTGGACATAGGTAAAAGAATAAATCAATTAAGAATAAAAAACGGATTAACTCTTGAAGAACTTGCCAGTCGGTGCGAGCTTACCAAAGGTTTTCTATCGCAATTGGAAAGAAACTTAACCTCGCCGTCCATTCAAACTCTTGAGGATATTACAGAGGCTTTGGGAACTACATTGTCTAAATTTTTCAAGGAAGAAACCGATGAAAAAGTAGTATTTAAAGAGGAAGATGTCTTTGTCGATGAACAGGAAGAATTTACCACTTATTGGATAGTTCCCAATGCTCAGAAAAATCAGATGGAGCCGATTATTCTGGAAATTAAACCTAACGGTAAAAGTCATGTAATTCCACCTCATCAAGGGGAAGAGTTCGGATATGTCTTAAGCGGTAAAGTAACCTTGTATATTGACGATCATAAGGGATTAACCGTTAAAAAAGGGGAAACTTTTTATTTAAAGGGTTCAAGTGAGCATTATTTAAAAAACAATTCTAATGCGGTTTCCAAAATACTTTGGGTATGTAATCCGCCGATATTTTAAAGGAGATAGAGATGAAAAAATTAATTCAATTTAAAAACATTGTCAAATCATTTGATAACCAGATAGTCCTAAGAGGAATAAATTTGGATATTTATGAAAATGAATTTGTTACATTGTTGGGACCATCCGGTTGCGGGAAAACGACGCTGTTAAGAATTTTAGGGGGATTTTTGGAAGCCGATGAAGGAACGATTATTATTGACGGAGAAGACATTTCCAATGTTCCTGCTTATAAAAGAGATATAAATACCGTCTTTCAAAAATATGCATTATTTCCTCATTTGAATGTTTATGACAATATAGCTTTCGGTTTAAAAATCAAGAAACAATCTCATGATATTATTGAACAAAAAGTAAATCGGATGTTGTCGCTTGTCGGTTTGGAAGGATATGGAAAAAGGGATGTTACCTTACTTTCCGGCGGTCAACAACAAAGAGTGGCGATAGCCAGAGCTTTAGTAAATGAGCCTAATGTTTTGTTGTTGGATGAACCTTTGGGAGCTTTGGATTTGAAGCTTAGAAAAGAAATGCAGCTTGAACTTAAAAGAATTCAAAAGGAAGTGGGAATAACTTTTATTTTTGTTACTCATGATCAGGAAGAAGCCTTAACCATGTCGGATAAGATTGTGGTGATGAAAGACGGAGAAATTCAACAAATCGGAACTCCTACGGAAATATACAATGAACCGATTAATGAATATGTGGCGAAATTCATCGGCGAAAGCAACATTATTGATGCCGTTATGAAAGAAGATTATTTAGTCAGCTTTGATGATCATGATTATAAATGCGTAGATTTCGGTTTTAAAAAAGATGAATTGGTTGATGTGGTTATAAGACCGGAAGATATTGATATCGTTTCCAGAAATAAGGGATTAATAAACGGAGAAGTTAAATCCGT
>JBHAFN010000066.1:0-7202 GCA_041856105.1 Bacillota bacterium | reverse complement strand
CTTACCTGGTGTCGATACAACGACAGATTGGGAAAGAGCTTATGCATTTGAAGATACACTTAAAACGGTATTAGGTAATGTTAGTTCCTCAGAAAAAGGTTTACCAGCTGAAAGATTAGAATACTATACATCTCGAGGATATAGTTTAAACGACAGAGTTGGAACAAGCTACTTTGAATTAGAATATGAAGATGTATTAAAAGGCGGCGGTGATCCGGCATTAATAAGAGTACTTGCGGATAATGCATTAAAGGACTCTAAGTGGCTAAGCGAAGAAATTAACGTTGTTTGGGAAGATGAATTAATGTTCTTTGGCGGTCATTCGGTAAAAAGATCATTAATTCCTTTAGGAGCAAGAGGGACAGAACCTGTTTCAAAATTAAAAGCTAAATTGGAAGAATTGAATATTCCCGTATATTTGAATGTAAAAGCCACAGAATTAATTTTAAATGAAAATAATGAGGTAATCGGTGTTAAAGCCGAGGGTGAAGATACCAATTATAATTTTGACGCAAAAGCCGTAATCTTAACCACCGGAGGATTCGGCAATAATGTTGAAATGAGAAAAAAATATGATCCGACCGTTGATGAAAGCATTTTGTCAACAAATGCCAAGGGTATAGATGGTGATGGTATTATCATGGCTGAAGCTGTCGGTGCGGATTTGGTTGATATGGAATACATTCAATTATATCCGGTTTGTCATCCCACTACCGGTGCGTTATTATATGTGGACGACGCAAGACTTATGGGAATGACTATTATGGTAAACAAGGAAGGAAAACGTTTTGTTGAAGAATTGAATACAAGATATGTCATCTCCATGGCGGTTAAAGCTCAAACCGGATCGGTTGCCTATGAATTGATGACAAAAAAAGATGCCGAAGCAGCCGGAGTATTGGAAAATCATAAGAGCGAAGTAGATGATTTAATGGCTAACGGTTTTCTGGTTGAAGGTACTTTAGAGGAAGTTGCCAAACAAATGGAAATTGACTATGAAACATTAAAACAAACTGTAGATACTTGGAATACTTATGTAGAAAACGGTAAAGATTTAGACTTTAACAAGCGAGGAACATTATATTCGCTTGAAGAAGGCCCTTATTGGCTGTTAAAATTTGCGCCGGCGGTTCATCATACAATGGGAGGGATTAAAATCGATCCGAGTACTCATGTAATTGATGTAAACGGTAATGTTATTAAGGGGTTATATGCGGCAGGAGAAGTTACCGGCGGCGTACATGGCAATAATCGTTTAGGAAGCGTGGCAATTACCGATATTACCGTTTTTGGCAGAATAGCGGGTAAAACTGCGGCTGAAGAAACGAAATAAAGACAATTTAATTTTGAAAAGATAAAAAAGTAAAAAATGGGTGGATATAGTATTCCATCAAAAAGCGTGGAATAACAAAACATTACTGACAAATCATATGGATTAAACAAATAAATCATAAAAAAATCAAACAAAAAACGACCGGAAATAAGAAAATCCGGTCGCTTTTAAGATAAAATTCAAAATAGTTTAATTTTATTTACTTGAAGAAATTTTTAATTCTTTGATTTTTTCCCAAGGGAATTCATCTCTGCCGAAATGACCGTATGCAGCCGTTTGGGCATATATAGGACGTTTTAAGTCCAATTCTTTAATAATATTGGCTACGGAGAAATCAAAGTTATCATTAATGATCTTTAATATTTCTTCTTCACTTATCTTATTGGTTTGAAAGGTATCAATCATTATTGATAACGGCTTAGGTAAACCTATGGCATAAGATACTTGGATTTCAATTTTATCGGCAAGACGGGCATTGACAATGTTTTTAGCCACATAACGTGCATAATAGGCGGCACTTCTGTCTACTTTGGACGGATCTTTACTTGAAAAACATCCTCCTCCGATTCTTCCGGCTCCGCCATAAGTATCGACAACAATTTTTCTGCCGGTGGTTCCGCTATCACCAAAGCTTCCTCCTAAAATAAAACTGCCGCTCGGATTAATGATGTATTCCGTATTTTCATCGGTTAATTCTTTATCTACAATCGGATAAATTACCTTTTCTAAAATATATTTTTTTAAATCATCTTGTAAGATATCCTTAATATGCTGAGATGAAATAACTATTTTATCAATTCTTTTTACTTTGTTACCTTCATATTCAACGGTAACCTGTGATTTACCATCCGGTCTTAGAGGGGATTTAGGATCGTTTTTTCTTACATCTTCCAATTGTTTGGTAAGTTTATGAGCCAACAATATCGGTAAAGGCATTAATTCCTTAGTTTCATTTGTGGCATAGCCGAACATTATCCCTTGATCACCTGCGGAAATTTCATTATGGTTAACCGCATCGTTAATTTCAGATGATTGTTTAGAAACTTTAATAATTACAGTATATTCTTCATTATAACCGATTTTTTTTAAAGTGTTTTTAGCCAATTTTTCATAATCGATGTTTGCTTTTGTGTTGGCTTCCCCGTAAATAAAAATAAGCTCATCCTTAATTGTCGCTTCAACCGCCAAATGACTTTCCGGATCCGCAGATAAAGCCTCATCTAAAATAGTATCGGCTATCGTATCGCATATTTTATCGGGATGACCTATAGTAACCGATTCGCTTGTAAAAAATTTTCTGTTCATACATTCTCCTTTTCTGATGTCTTTTTCAATAAAAAAACTCTTCAAAGAAAGAGCTGTTTTAATATAGCTTTTTCTTTATCGATGTTAGCATTACCACCTTGCTTGAGGTTGGTATGAGATCAATGAGCTAACTCTCTCCCTCATTCTTGATAAAAGACATATTTATTAAAACATTATACATTTGCCTTGTCAAATGATATTATATTTTAGAATATATAAGACGACATATTCAAGGTAAAGTATGGAATAGAAAGGAAACTGTCAAATTGAAACCTTATTTGATGATATGTGAATTATGAAAATTAAGTTAAGTAAAGAAGCGATTGAAAATATTTTAACTTATAGTATATCCGGATTAATAATTGTAATTATTTATTTTTTAATTAAACACACCCCCAATATAATCTCCGTTTTGGGCAATTTTTTAAGTATCGTAATGCCCTTTGTATTTGGAATGTGTATAGCATTTATTGTTTTACCGGTAATAAAAATAGTGGAAGAAAAATGGCTTGTCAATTCCAAGCTTAACGACAAAAATAAAAGAGTTATCGCCGTTATTTTAGGTATGTTGACCTTATTATTGGTTGTAGGAAGTTTTTTTGCGATATTAATTCCTCAATTATATTTCAGCGTAAATACATTGGTCGGATTAATGCCGGGTTATTTGGATTCGGCAAGAGATTTTACTATTAATATTTTAATCGGTAACGATTTTTTAAATCAATTGTTTGATAAGGTTATTGAATATGGAGAGACTTTACTGACCACCTTATTGACCAATGTATCTTCATTCTTGCCTTCGTTAATTAATTACTCTTATTCGTTTATCGCGACGATAGGAAATATTTTGATCGGCTTGATTATTGCGATATATATGTTGTTGGATAAAGAAAAGTTTACTTTACAGATTAAAAAAGTAATGTATTCCGTTTTGCCGAAAAAGGCGGGGGATACATTGATTGATGTGGGCAATCTTACTGCAAGAATGTTTAATCAGTTTATTTTCGGCAAAGCATTGGACAGCTTAATTATCGGAGTGATTTGTTTTATTGTCTTATCCATTTTTGATTTTCCGTATGCGCTTTTAATCAGTTTTATTGTCGGATTAACTAACATGATTCCGGTATTCGGTCCTTTTATCGGGGCTATCCCGTCAATATTTATATTGTTAATAATCGATCCCGTAAAAGCGGCTTGGTTTTCTTTGTTTATCTTAATTCTTCAACAAATTGACGGTAACATCATCGGACCGTCAATATTGGGAGATAGTATGGGATTGCCGAGTTTATGGATTATGTTTGCGATTATCGTAGGTGGCGGACTTTTCGGTATAGTCGGCATGTTTATCGGCGTTCCTGTTTTTTCGGTTATTTATATTTTATCCAAAAACATTGTGGAAAAAGTTTTAGAAAAAAAGAATATAAAAGTAGATTAAAGGGGTGAAAATTCACCCCTTTAATCAAAATAATGCAACATTTCCGTATAGGTTGGAAGCGTATAGGCATTTTTGGAAGAAATCTCCTCAAACGCATCTAAGGTTTCTCTAATTTTTACTAACAGCGGACAAATGCTTTTCAGACATTCATCTCCCTCCAAGATGTTATCTTTCAATAAACGAATTTTAGATAATTTATTTTCCAAGGTTTCAATATCTTTTTCCAATGTATCGATATATGCGGAAATCAAAGACAAGCGGTTTTCTATCAATTTGTTTTTATATACTTTATCGGCTGTAGCGTAGGTGGTCAACTCTTTAATCATTATCGGGAATATTTCGGTATTAATTATTTTAATAAGAGTTTTAGCTTCAATCTCAATGGTACGATGATATTGTTCGGCTAAAATATCCTGATGAGCGTTTAACTCGATTTCACTGTATATGCCTAATGAAGTAAATAAATTAATCGCTTTTTTATCGGTTAAGTGATGAATTGATTCCATATAAGATTTAATATGAGGCAGTCCTCTTCTTTTGGCTTCTTTTATCCATTCATCGGAATAACCGTCCCCGGAAAATAAGATTTTTTTATGTTTTTTGATTATATCCTTACAGATTAATAAAGCTTTGTCCCGAATATCCTGTAAGTATTTCAATCCGTCCAACTGATCGGCTATTTCATTTAATGTTATGGCGGTAATGCTGTTTAATACGGTATTTACCATGGAGGCGGATAAAGAAGAACCGAGCATTCTGAATTCAAACTTGTTTGTCGTATATGCGACAGGAGAAGTTCGGTTACGATCGTTATTGTCATGAGGAATGTATGATAAACCGGCAATGGGGTTAAAATCGTTTTTTTCTACGGCTTTTTTGGCGGTTTTATTATCGGTATAAATGCTGTATAAAATATCTTCGATATAACTTCCCAAATAAATGGAAATGATTGCCGGAGGAGCTTCGCTGGCTCCTAAACGATAATCGTTGCCGGGGCCGGAAGCCGCCAGTCTTAACAACTCCGGATAATCGTCAACCGCTTTAATAAAAGCACATACGAAAGTTAAAAATCTGATGTTTTCGGAAGGTTTATCCCCCGGAGAAAATAAGTTCTGTCCGTCATCGGTAATGATGGAAAAATTATTGTGTTTTCCGGAACCGTTTATTTTACTGAACGGTTTTTCATGTAACAGACAGGCAAAATTATGTTTTTCGGCAGTCTTTCTTAAAACATCCATAATAATTAAATTTTGGTCAACGGCAATATTACAGTTGGCAAACAACGGCGCAAGTTCAAATTGTCCCGGCGCAACCTCATTATGTTCCGATTTGGCATATATACCCAATTTCCATAACTCAAGATTGACCTCTTTCATAAATTCGGCAACTCTGGAAGGAATACTGCCGAAGTAATGATCGTCAAGCTCCTGATTTTTAGGAGCGTTTGCGCCGAATAAAGTTCTTTTGCATAATACTAAATCCAATCTTTTTTTATAAAGTTCACGATCGATAAGAAAATATTCCTGTTCCAGTCCGACACTCGGATTACAAAACTTAACGTCTTTATCACCGAAAATATTAACCAGACGGGTAGAAGCTTTTGACAAGGCTTCTATCGATTTTAACAACGGTCCTTTACGATCCAAAGCATCACCGTTGTAAGAAACAAATATGGTGGGGATGCATAAAACATTATCCCTGATAAAGGCGGGAGATGTAAAATCCCAGTATGTATATCCTCTGGCTTCAAATGTAGCTCTTAAACCGCCGCTTGGAAAACTGGAAGCATCCGGTTCCCCTTTAATTAATGATTTTCCTGAGAAACGTAATAAAAGTTCTCCGTTTTCACTTTCTTCAACGAAGGAATCGTGTTTTTCCGCCGTAACGCTGGTCATCGGTTGAAACCAATGAGTAAAATGAGTAACACCGTTTTCCAAAGCCCATCTTTTCATTGCATGAGCAATCGCATCGGCAGTCGGTCTATCCAAAGTCCCTTCTTTGGCAATGGTTTGTTTCCAAGTTTTATAAACCGGATAAGGCAGTCTTTCTTCCATTAATTTTTCGCTGAAAACCAATGAACCGAAATCGTCAAAAACACTTTCTACTTTCATAAATATTCCTCCAATGTCATCATTTAACATCGTTGAAGAATAAAAGTCAATAAAAACATGAAAAAATCAATTATTTTTATAAAAAGTACTTAAAAAATCAAAAAAACATTAAAAAAGTGAATTTTTTTATTGAATTCACTGATTTTTTTTTAGAAAAATATGTTTTCGTCTAATTTTACCCCTTTAACTTCCGGGATTTCATCCATTAAGATGGCTTCAATGCCGTCATATAAGGTACTGTCCAAAGCGGAACACCCGATACATGCCCCAAGCACTCTTATCGTAACAATCCCGTCCTTGTTGAAATCAACCAACTCGACATCGCCGCCGTCTCTTTGAATATAAGGTCTTATTTTATTTATCGTAAACTCGATTTTTTCCAAAATATCTTCCATATTAGAACCTCCTTAATATATAAATATAATACATAACAAGGACAATCAATGCACCTAAGATGACACCGCCGGCAACTTCGATCCATTTATGACCCAATACTTCTTTTACTTTTGTTTTATAAATAGGTGAAGATAAATCCAAATTCTCGAATTTTTGTAAATCCTTAATTAATTGCTGGGTTATTTTGATATTTTGTCCTGAATAATATCTGACGTTTGCCGCATCATATAATACGATAATAGAAAATGCGGCGGTAACTGCAAATAATGTGGAACTGAATCTTTCCTGAATTCCTACGGAAATGGTTAAAGATGTTACTAAAGCGGAATGGGAACTGGGAAAGCCGCCGCTTTCCAATATTTTATCTATATCCCATTCTTTGGTTTTACAGTAATGAACCAGCGGTTTTAAAATTTGGGCGAGAATTAGTGATGTTATGGACACCCATAAGGGGAATACTCTATCTATCATTGCTAAACTCCTAGTGTTTAAAGTATAGCATATAAGAATGAGGGTATGCTATAATATTTTATTGGAAGAGGTGAATAATGTGCAGTATAAAATCGGACAAATAGTGGAAGGTTTAATTACTGGTATTCAGCCTTATGGCGCTTTTGTGATT
>JBHAFN010000065.1:0-2727 GCA_041856105.1 Bacillota bacterium | reverse complement strand
GGTTAACAGTCAAGCTTTTTTGGAAAGTTTGGAAAATTCTAAAGAAAATGACGGAGCTTCCAGTTTGATCAGAGCTTTATTAAATGATTCTTCTTATATTACTTTTATGGTCGGTTTGGCGGATAATCCGGCCCATGACAGTATTGCTTATTCTACAATTTCTTTAAATGCGAAAATTGATTTAATTAATGAAATGGCTAATAATTTGCGAAAATTAAACAAGATTGTAAATATCGAAATGTTTTAACAAATATTTATTTAGTTTTGTTGTATCATATAACTGAGGAGATTTTTAGCATGGAGTTATATGAAAGACTAATAAAATATGTAAAGATTGATACCAAATCGGATCCGGAAAGTGAAACTACCCCGTCCACGGCAATCCAATTTGATTTAGGTAAGCTGTTAAAGGAAGAATTAATCGAAATCGGATTGAAGGACGTTATTTTGGACGAATACGGTTATGTATACGGTACCATACCTGCAAATATTGATCGTAAAGTTCCTACCGTAGGTTTTATTGCACATATGGATACTTCTTTTGATTTTTCAGGTAGCGATGTTAAGCCCAGAATTATTTATGATTATGACGGCAAAGATATTCAGCTGAATGAGGAAAGAGTAATTAAAGTAAACGAGTTTCCGCAATTTAAAAAATATGTAGGAAACAATATTATGGTTACTGATGGAACTACATTGCTTGGTGCCGATGATAAAGCGGGTATTGCGGCAATTGTGCAGGCATGTAAATATATAATAAATCACCCTGAAGTACAACATGGTGATATTAAAGTTGGTTTCAGCGTTGATGAAGAAATAGGCAGAGGGGCTGATCATTTTAATATTCCGTTATTCAATTGTGATTTTGCCTACACTTTAGACGGTGATGAAGTTTCCTGTTTGGAGATTGAAAACTTTAATGCGGCAAGTGCCGTTGTGGAAATCAAAGGTAAAAGTATCCATCCCGGTTCTGCGAAAAATAAAATGGTTAATGCGAT
This sequence comes from Bacillota bacterium, assembly GCA_041856105.1. GTDB lineage: Bacteria > Bacillota_I > Bacilli_A > Erysipelotrichales > Erysipelotrichaceae > UBA9076. Next base: position 1,729 of record JBHAFN010000065.1, on the reverse strand, counting down.
TAATCTTGCTATGGAATTTCATGGTTTTTTACCTGTGTCCGCCCGTCCCGAACATACCGAAGGCAGAGAAGGATTTAATCATATTACGCATATGGAGGGAAGCTGTGAACAAGCTAAACTGAGCTATATTATCAGAAACCATAATCTTGATGAATATCATAAACAAATAGAATTGTTTTACGGTATTGCCGAATTGATGAATAAAAAGTTTAATGAAGAAAGAGTTAAAGTGGTTATAAAAGAATCCTATAAAAACATGTATGAAATATTGAAGGATAAACCGGAAATAATCAAATTTGCCGAAGATGCTTTGCTTGATATGGGGATAACCCCTACCATAAAAAGTATCAGAGGGGGAACGGACGGCTCTAAACTGACTTATGAAGGACTGCCTTGTCCAAACCTCGGAACAGGGGGAGGTAATTTTCACGGGCCTTATGAATATTGTAATTTGACCCAACTTGAACAGGCGGTCGAGCTTATCATAAATATTGTTAAAAAAGTAGGTGAAAATAAATGATTTATACATGTACGTTAAATCCGTCCTTAGATTATTATATGGAATTTGAAAATAATTTGGTTTTGGGAGAAACCAATCGCAGCTTGCTTGAATATTATGAGGCGGGTGGAAAAGGAATTAATGTTTCCATTGTTTTAAACAACTTAATGGTTCCTTCAAAGGCATTCGGTTTTTTAGGAGGATTTACCAAGCAATTCTTTATCGATTTATTGCAAAAATATGAATATATACAACCTCGATTTACTTATATTGACGGTCATACAAGAATAAATTTAAAAATTAAAGGTATTGAAGAAACCGATTTAAACGCAAACGGACCGTATATTACATTAGATAATATGGATGCGTTAATAAAAAAATTGGAGTTGGTTGATAAAAAAGATTATTTTGTTTTTTCCGGGAACGCTCCTGAATATTTACTTGATAAAGTTGAAGAAATGATTGAGGAAATGTCTTTAAGAGGAGTTAACGTGGTTTTGGATACCAATCCCAACATCATCAAAAGATGTTTGAAATATAAGCCTTATTTAATAAGACCGAGTATTAAAGAAATGGAAGAAATCTTATCGGTCAGTTTAAATAAAAATATAATTGATGATCTGATTGAACCGTGTGAAAAATTGTATGAACTGGGGGCACAGAACATTATTGTCCAATTGGGAGTTAACGGAGCCATTTTTAAATGTAAAGAAGGTTTATATCACAGCGATGTAGTTCAAAGCGAAGAAGTGATCAACACGGTAGGAACGGGAGACAGTATTGTGGCGGGATTTATTTTAAATTCCCTAAGAACTCCCGATGTGGTGGACAGTTTCAGATTTGCGACTTGTTGCGGATTTGCGACATCGTTTTCCAAAGGATTGGCTACCAGAGATAAAGTGAATGAGCTTTATAAGGTTGTAAATGTTGAAAGACTTAAATAAAGATATGTTAAAATAGATGTTGAGGTAATAAAATGAAAAAATTTGGATTGATTTTAATGAGCGTTTTAATGTTAGTCGGTTGTAGTACGTCTTCTAATAAAATTTCTAAGATTACATATGACAGCGCGGTGGTATTGGAAGCCGCTAAGGCGGATATGTCGGGTTACGATAATTTAAAAGACGCCGACCATGTTTTTTTAGAGGTAGTCGGGGACGAAATATTAAAAGTTTTTACAGAAAAAGGTTCGGGAGTATTTTATTTAGGTTATATTTTTTGTCCTTGGTG
>JBHAFN010000064.1:0-6530 GCA_041856105.1 Bacillota bacterium | reverse complement strand
TTTTATTTCGGAATACATTAAAGATTATAATTCGTGCAAGGTAATTTTGCTTGGTGGTGAATATCAAAAAAAATCTCAGGTTACCGTCGGCCCTCTTTTAAAGGAAATGATTAAATTTTTTCACGTCAGATTGTTGTTTATCGGTACGGACGGTTTTGATGAAAATCTCGGATTTACGGGGAAAGATTTAATGAGAACGGAAGTAGTTCAGGTAATGGCAAATATTGCCGATGAAGTTACGATTTTAACCGATTCTTCAAAATTTATTCAAAGGGGAACGGTGATTCAGTTTCCGTTAAGTGATGTAACCAGAGTAATTACCGATAAAAATATTCCTTTAGAAAAAGAAAAAAAGCTATTAAAAGAGAAGATTGAAGTGATTAAGGTATAAATAATCAGGGAAAGTCGTAAATATATGAAAAATAAAAAACTTTTAGCGAAAATCGCATATTTATATTATGTTGAGGGAAAAAGTCAATCGGAAATTTCCAAAGAACTTAAAATATATCGTACTACCATAAGTCGTTTACTTAAGAGTGCCAAAGATGAAGGTATTGTTAAAATTGAAATTAATGAATTCGATACCGAGTTGTTTCGTTTGGAAAATTATGTTAAAGAAAAATACGGTTTAAAAAGCGTAGAAATAATTTCCGTAAATGACGAAAATAAAAGGGGTTTGAATAAACAAATTGCTAAATGTGCCGCAAATACAATCAGAGAGTTGCTTAATAATAACAGCAAGGTAGGAATTTCGTGGGGAAAAACGCTCAGTGATGTTGTTGAAGAAATTGTTCCGAAGGTAATGAAAAACATCCATTTTTATCCGCTTGCCGGCGGACCCAGCAGAATTAACGCTCATTATCATGTAAATACGTTGGTGTATGAAATGGCCAGAAAATTTCAAGGTGATTGTTCTTTTGTGAATGCCATTGTCGTACAGGAAAGTGAAGAATTGGCAAGCGGTATAGTAAATTCAAAATATTTTGAAGAAATACGCAACAGCTGGGAAAATCTTGATTTGGCGATTGTCGGAATCGGCGGAAAAGTTGAGGAAAGCAATAAACAATGGCTTGATATGCTTACAAAAGATGATTTTAGAAAAATAGAGGAAAGTCAAATAGTCGGAGAAATTTGTTGCAGACTTTTAACAAGCAAAAGCAGAGATAATATTACCGGTCTGGATAACAGAACGATATCCATTTCTTTAGAATCACTTAAAAAAATAAAAGATTCGGTTGCCGTCGCTTACGGTATCAATAAAGCAACCGCTATTTTAGAGGTGTTAAAAAACAGGTATATAAACCGATTAATTACCGATTATGCCACTATTATTAAAGTATTGGAAGATGATAATGATTATACGTTTTCTTAAAATTGATTGTCTAATGGCGGATAATCTTTTTTTAATTGATAAATTGCACAAATGTGCATAATAAAATAAAATAGAACAAAGTTGTTGACAAAAAACATCCGCAAGTTAAAATAAAATTATAAAAGCGCTTTCAAATAATAATTTATCAGGAGGAAATATGGAAATAATTGTACCGGATCAAATAATTATGGGTTTGATATTAAATGCCGGAGATGCAAAGCAACATATTTATCAAGCTCTTGCTTATGCGAAAAAAGAAGAATTTGATAAATGTGATGAAGAAATTGTTTTGGCTGATAACGCTTTAATTGAAGCCCACAGCTTACAGACAAAATTTTTAACTCAGGAGGCATCGGGAATTAAGACGGAAATTTCCGCTCTGTTTGTTCATTCTCAGGATCATTTAATGACAAGTATGACGGAAATAAATTTAATAAAGGAAATTATTGACCTAAGAAAAGAACTAAAAAAATAAGGAGGATTGTTAGGGTGATAAAAATAGGTTTATTTTGTGCAGCCGGCTTTTCAACGGGAATGCTGGTAAACAACATGAAAATTGCGGCAAAAGAGGCAGGTGTTGATGTGGAAATTGAGGCGTATTCTCAAGCTAAACTACAGGATTATATCTGTGATTTGGATGTAGCATTATTAGGTCCGCAAGTTTCTTATACTTTTGAAAGGTCCAAAGAAATTTGTGATGGAAAAAATGTTCCTATTGCCATCATTCCAATGGCTGATTATGGAATGTTTGACGGAGTTAAGGTTTTAAATCTTGCGCTTGATCTTGTTAAAGCAAATAAAAAAGGGGGATAGTATGAAAAAATTTGATTCACAAAAAATAATTGCGTCTATTATGAAATTTGTCAGTATGAAGGGCATAATAGCATTAAAAGACGGTATGTTGGCTATTTTACCGTTAACGGTTGTAGGGAGTTTGTTTTTAATTATCGGTCAGATTCCGTTTGAAGGATTAAACAATGCGATTGCGGGTGTATTCGGTTCAAATTGGACAGAACCGTTTATGCAGGTTTACAGCGGCACTTTTGCGATTATGGGTTTAATTTCATGTTTTTCAATAGGATATTCATATGCGAAAAACAGTAATGTTGAACCGTTACCTTCCGGAGTTTTATCCGTATCGGCGTATTTTATATTATTAAAATCTTCATATATTCCGGAAGAAGGAGAAGCGATTGGAGATGCAATCAGTAAGGTATGGTTTGGCGGACAAGGGATAATCGGAGCAATCATTATCGGTTTGGCGGTAGGATATATTTATACATTCTTTTTAAAACGTAATATTATTATTAAAATGCCAAGTCAAGTTCCGCAAGCAATTGCCAAACAATTTGAGGCGATGATTCCGGCATTTGTGATTTTCTTCTTATCAATGGTTGTGTTTGTGATTGCTAAAACAGCTACAAACGGCGGAACATTTATTGAATTGATTTATAATGTCATTCAAGTTCCGTTACAGGGTTTAACCGGGTCTTTACCGGGAGCTATCGGAATTGCGTTCTTCATTTCATTTTTATGGTGGTTCGGCGTTCACGGACAATCTGTAGTAAACGGAGTGGTAACCGCATTGTTGCTTTCCAATTTGGATGCCAATAAAGCAATGTTGGAGGCAGGTACTTTATCATTGAGTAACGGTGCTCATATCGTAACTCAACAATTTTTGGATAGTTTCTTAATTATGTCCGGATCAGGTATTACATTCGGCATAGTTGTCGCAATGATTTTTGCTTCAAAGTCTAAACAATATAAAGCGTTAGGTAAGGTTGCGGCATTCCCTACATTGTTTAACGTTAATGAACCGGTGGTGTTCGGGTTCCCGATTGTTATGAATCCGCTTATGTTCTTACCGTTTGTATTAGTTCCTATTTTGGCTGCCTTGATTGTTTACGGGGCTATTTCGTTCGGCTTCATGCAGCCGTTTTCCGGGGTTACTCTTCCTTGGAGTACTCCGGCAATCATTTCAGGATTTATGGTTGGCGGATGGCAGGGTGCCGTTGTACAGATTTTAATTTTGATAACTTCAACGGTTGTATATTTTCCGTTCTTTAAAATTCAAGATAGAATTGCTTATGAAAACGAACAAAAATCATAGGTATAACTATCTTTGGAATATGAGAAGTTAACTGTTATTTCAGATTGAAAGAGAAGAAAATAACGCTTCTCTTTTTCTAAGAACAAATCAGATTTTGGTTATTGATTTTTGAGAAAAGTGATGATATTATATTTTCGAAAGAAAGCATAAATGTTTCAAACGAAACAAGGAGGAATTATGGATAACTTACGATTAACTCAAAAATATACTAATGATGTTCAAAAAGATTCTCAAAAGCATTTCGCTTATTTAACGGAAAGGATGTTTTCTTATCGTGATCGGGTTTTAGATAAAAAACCTTATATTGATGCCGAACGAGCAATTTTGGCTACTGAAAGTTATAAGGTGCATATGGATAAGCCTAATGTTTTAAAGCGTGCTTATATGCTTAAAAACATATTGGAAAAAATGACCATATATATTGATGAAGAAACATTGATTGTCGGAAATCAGGCTTCCGGTGATAAGGATGCCCCTATTTTCCCGGAATATACGCTGGAGTTTGTTATAAATGAGCTTGATTTATTTGAGAAGCGTGACGGTGATGTGTTTTATATCACTGAAGAAACAAAAAGTAAATTAAGAGAGATTGCCCCTTTTTGGGAAAAAAACAATTTAAGGGCAAAAGCGGGAGCTTTACTTCCTGAAGAAATAAAGGTTTATATGGAAACCGGATTTTTCGGTATGGAAGGTAAAATGAATTCCGGAGACGCTCATTTAGCGGTTAACTATCAAAAGTTGTTGGAATACGGATTGATTGGTTTTGAGGAAAAAACCCGTCAGGCTAAAGCTAAACTTGATTTAACCGATCCTGCAAGTATTGATAAATATCATTTCTATGATGCGGTGCTTATTGTTATTGAAGGAGTTAAAAATTATGCCGAAAGATTTGCCTTACTGGCAAGAAAAACGGCAAGTGCTACAAGCGATGAAAATCGTCGTAAGGAGTTGTTACAGATTGCTTCAATTTGTGAGCGTGTTCCTTATTATCCTGCCAAAACCTTTGCGGAGGCTGTGCAATCGGTTTGGTTTATTCAATGTATTCTTCAAATTGAATCAAACGGACATTCATTATCCTACGGCAGATTTGATCAATATATGTATCCTTATGTTGAAGCCGATTTAAAAAGCGGAATAGAAAGTGAAGATTCAATTGTCGAAAGATTAACCAATCTTTGGATAAAAACAATAACCATCAATAAAGTTCGTAGTCAGGCGCATACATTTTCTTCGGCAGGAAGTCCGCTTTATCAAAATGTAACTATCGGCGGGCAAACTCGTGAAAAAAAGGATGCCGTTAATAAACTGTCGTTTTTGATATTAAAATCAGTGGCTCAAACCCATTTACCTCAACCTAATTTAACCGTGAGATATCATGCCGGGTTAAATAAAGAATTTATGGATGAGGCAATTGAAGTAATGAAGCTTGGTTTCGGTATGCCGGCGTTTAATAATGATGAAATAATAATTCCATCCTTTATTAATAAGGGAGTATTGGAAGATGACGCATATGATTACAGTGCTATCGGATGTGTTGAAACTGCCGTTCCGGGTAAATGGGGTTATCGTTGTACCGGAATGAGTTATATGAACTTTCCGAAAGTGTTGTTGATTATGATGAATGACGGTATCGATCCGTCCTCAGGTAAAAGATTTACCCCGGGTTATGGGCATTTTAATGACATGAAATCTTATGATGAATTAAAGGACGCATGGGATAAGAACTTACGATATCTGACCAAAATGAGCGTTATTGTTGAAAACACCGTTGATATTGCGTTGGAAAGAGAGGTTCCGGATATTTTATGTTCGGCATTAACTGATGATTGTATAGGCAGAGGTAAACACTTAAAAGAGGGTGGTGCAGTTTATGATTATATTTCCGGATTACAAGTTGGTATCGCAAATCTTTCGGATTCGTTAGCGGCTATTAAGAAATTGGTTTTTGAGGAGAAAAAATTGACAAATATTGAATTATGGAATGCTCTTCAATCTGATTTTGCCGGTGAGCGTGGAGAAGAAATTCGTCAGTTTCTTATAAATGATGCGCCAAAGTATGGAAATGATGACGATTATGCTGACAAACTTATCAGAGAAGCATATGATGTTTATATAGATGAGATTGCCAAATATCCTAACACAAGATATGGTCGTGGTCCGATAGGCGGCATTCGTTACTCCGGTACATCGTCAATTTCAGCCAATGTAGGACAAGGAAGAGGAACTTTAGCTACTCCGGATGGAAGACATGCCGGTACTCCGCTTGCTGAAGGATGTTCTCCATCGCATAACATGGATAGAAAAGGACCGACGGCAGTACTTAAATCCGTTTCAAAATTACCGACCGAGGAAATTGTCGGAGGGGTGTTGTTGAATCAGAAAGTGAATCCTCAAACCCTTGCAAAAAAAGAAGATAAACAAAAGCTTATAGCTTTGTTAAGAACGTTTTTCAATCGCTTGCACGGATATCACATTCAATATAATGTAGTATCTCGTGAAACGTTGATTGATGCTCAAAAACATCCGGAAAAACATCGTGATTTGATTGTCCGTGTTGCCGGTTATTCCGCATTCTTCAATGTTCTTTCTAAAGCTACGCAAGATGATATTATTGCCCGAACAGAGCATACGTTATAAATAAATAGGAGGAAAGTTTATGGAATTTATGGTTGATACGGTTAATATTGAGGAGATAAAAAAGTGGTATGATATTCTTCCGTTAGTCGGAGTAACTTCAAATCCGACAATCGTTAAAAAAGAGGGAGGAATTGATTTCTTCGAACAAATGAAAAAAATTCGGGAAATTGTAGGTGATAGAACCGATATTCATGTTCAAGTAGTATCCGATACATTTGACGGGATTATAAAAGATGCCTATAAATTAAAAGAAGAACTTGGCGATGATATTTATGTTAAAATACCGGTTACTTTGGTCGGATTGAGCGCTATGAAGGAATTAAAGAAACAAGGTTTTAAAATTACTGCCACAGCCATATATACAGTTTTTCAGGGTTATTTAGCGATTGAGGCGGGGGCGGATTATTTGGC
>JBHAFN010000063.1:0-2632 GCA_041856105.1 Bacillota bacterium | reverse complement strand
TGATTTTATTAATTTGGATAAAATGGACAGTATTTATAGTGCGGGTACTCCTGAATTTGAATATACAAAAGTTAACGTCAGGGCTTCTAAAGAAACTTTGGATTCCATTGCGTTTGTAAAGGCGTTGATCGACGTTAGCGGTCAAAGTGCCGATTTCACCAATCAAGCCGTCCTTGTGGCATATGATAAAAACGGCTTACCGGTGAATGCGGATATAGTTCCAAGTACCGTTACGGTCAAAGTGCCGATAACTTCTCCTAATAAAACCGTTCCGATTGTGGTTGAAGTGAGCGGTGAAGTTGTGGAGGGAATGGCTGTCGAGTCAATTAAGATGGATCAACAAACGGTTACCATTTACGGTGCCGAATCGGTTATTTCTAAAATTGATCAGGTGGTTGTTACTGTGGATATGTCTACAATCCTTAAGGATAGTACATTACTTCGTCCGATCACTTTACCGACCGGAGTAAACTCTTCCAGTATCAATCAAATTACCATGGATATTGTATTAAAAGAAGCGGTTACCAAAACTGTTGACGGAGTAACGATTAACTATCGCAACAATGTCAATAATTATCGTTTCGGGGCGGAAGATAATATAGTTACGGTTTCGGTTGATGTAACCGGTACGGAAAGTAATATTGCGGATATAACGGCTGATGATATCAACGTTTACTTCGATATGTCCAATGCGGTTCCCGGTCCTCAAGAATTTCAATTATATGTTGAGGCTCCGGCAAATACTTTCGTCAAATATACTTTAAAACAAACAACCTATAAGGGGGTTGTTGTCGGAGATAGCGTTGATCAAACTCAAACTCAAGAAACGGGAGGAACTGAATAAATGGGAAGATATTTCGGCACGGACGGAATCAGAGGTAAAGCTAACGTTGATTTGGATGTAAAAAAAGCTTTTGATGTCGGCAGATATTTGGGTTATTACTACAGTAAAAACAAAAGAGGAAAAATTTTAATCGGTAAAGATACCAGATTATCCGGCAGTATGCTGGAAAGCGCTTTATCGGCTGGAATTACTTCAAGCGGGGCAGACGTATATCTTGTGGGATGTTGTCCTACTCCTGCGGTAGCCTATCTTGTCAAGAACAGAGATTTTGATTGTGGGGCAATGATTTCCGCCAGTCATAATCCTTTCTATGATAACGGGATTAAAGTTTTCAGCAATGAAGGAATTAAGCTTAGCAGCGAAGTTGAAGATCTGATTGAAGATTATCTTGATCATAAATTTACTATTGAGTATAAAACCGATGGAGATATCGGCAGGGTTATTGAATATAGTCACGGTTTACAGCTATATTTAGACTATTTGGAAGACAGTTTTCCGCTTGATTTAAGTAATATGCATATTGCTTTGGATTGTGCAAACGGTTCTGCTTCTACTACCGCCAAACAATTATTAAGCAGATTAAATGCCGATTGTACGGTTATCCATAACGATCCAAACGGAATCAATATTAATACAAAATGCGGTTCTACTCATCCTGAAGAATTGGTTGAACTGGTTAAACAAGGTGATTTCGATATCGGGTTTGCGTTTGACGGTGATGCCGATCGTTTGATTGCGGTTGACAGAAACGGTAATCTTTTAACCGGAGATCATATTCTTTATGCGTGCGGCAACTATTTAAAAGATAGAAATCAATTAAATGAAAATACTTTAGTTACTACCGTCATGGCTAATTTAGGTTTGTTTAAAGCTTTGGAAAAATGTGCTATTAATGCCGTTTCCACTAAAGTGGGGGATAAATATGTTTATGAGGAAATGGTTAAAAACAATTATGTGCTTGGCGGCGAACAATCCGGACATATTATCTTCAGTGAACATTTAACTACCGGAGACGGTTTGCTTACCGCTTTGAATATTTTAAAAGTGATGAAGGATTTAAACAAGAAATCTGATGAAATTGCCGATGGATTGAAGATTTACCCTCAATTGTTGGTTAACGTTAAGGTTAAGAATAAAGAGTCGGTTTTAAATGATGAAGTTATTAACGCTGAAATAGATAAAATCGGTAAGGAATTAAATAATAACGGCAGAATTTTAGTAAGACCGAGCGGAACCGAACCTTTAATTAGAGTAATGGTGGAAGCTGAAACTGACGAGATCTGTCATGACTTGGTATATCGGGTGGTTAGATTGATTGAAGCTCATGGTTAACCCATGAGTTTTTATGTTATATTATTTATGAGGTTTTATTATGAAAAAAGTAATTAATATAGTTGAAGATGAAAAGGACTTAAATGAACTTGTAAAAAGATATTTGGAAAAAGAAGGGTATGAAGTCAGGTCATATCTTACTTTTGATGATGCGGCTAAGCATACCAGCGATGATGACGTTCATTTATGGATTTTGGATATTATGTTGGATGATAAGAGCGGTTTTGATTTGATTGAAGAAATCAGAATGCACAGTAATGATATTCCGGTTATCTTTATGTCGGCAAGAGATAAAGAATTTGATCGCATTATCGGATTGGAAAAAGGAAGTGATGATTATATTACCAAGCCTTTCTCTCCTAAAGAGCTTGTTTTAAGAGTCAATAACATTATGAAGAGAATTTATAAAGAAGAAAATTCAAGAATTAAAATCGACGGTTATGAAATAGATGAATC
>JBHAFN010000062.1:0-5726 GCA_041856105.1 Bacillota bacterium | reverse complement strand
ATCCCTACACTCTCCATTGCCTTTATTGAATCCAAACCGAGTCCCCAATACATATTTTCCGTAACGAATGTAACACCGTTTAATAAACTTTCTGCATATGTAAGCTGTCTTGATAAATATCTGTCCTCATCTAAAATAAAATCATAAAACCAATTATGAACACCGAATAAATCGTTTTGTTCGGATAAAGTAAGATTATCTCCCAATCCTCTTACCATAGTCATATCGCCATGAACGTGATTATTAAACAAACCCGGAAAGGCTACACGATCTGAAGCATCAATTATTTTCTTAGATGAGTAATCATTTTTTTCGTTGTTAACAATAATAGCTGAAATTTTATCTTTAATAATTCCGATACTTGCTCGATAAGGAACAAAATCGTTTTCAGGGCTTACAATAACGGCATTTTTTATTAAAATATCAAACATCATATTAATCTTCTGTAGATCTCAACAATATCTTCTTTATTTAATTTTTTTATATTTCCTACAGACTTGTTAAATATTGTATCCTCTGCCATTTTGTCAATTAAAGAATCATCCTCAATGCCCAATTCTTTGAAATTTTTTGCTCCACCCATATCAATAAAGAACCGATTCATTTTTTCAATTCCTTCTTCTATTGTTTTATTCTCATCATAATAATCCATCTCAACGTTGAAAACATTTCTGGCGAACTGAATAAAACGCTTTTTATTGTATTTATTAACCTGCTTAGCCCAGCTTGGAATTATTACGGAAAGCGCTAATCCGTGAGTTATATTATATTTAGAGCTAAGCTGTGCAGCAATTGCATGACTTGCCCAATCCTGCTGTCTGCCTATACCTATTATGCCGTTATGTGCAACAATTGCCGCCCACATAAGCTCGCTTCTCGAGGCAATATCATCAGGATTGTTTATTACGTTATAACCGTTTTTAATTATTGCCTTCATAAGCCCTTCACACATATAATCCGTAACATAAACATTTTTACTGTCAGACATATATCTTTCCAACACATGGGAAAACATATCTATAATTCCCATTCCCGTTTGTTTCTTAGGAATTTTAATTGTCAGCATCGGATTAAGCAAAGCAAATACAGGGCGCAGGAAATCATCCTCAATAACATCCAAGCATTCGTTTGTTTCATCATTGTAAATAACTGCACCCCCGCTGGCTTCGCTTCCCGTCGCAGGTAAAGTCATTATTGCTCCGACCTTTAACGCATCCTGCACAACGGCTTTTTTTGTAAAAAAATCCCAAACATCCAAATTGCTCCTCGCTCCGATGGCAACGGCTTTTGCAGTATCTATTACGCTTCCTCCGCCAACAGCTAATACAAAGCCTATGTTATGCTTTTTGCAAATGCTTACTCCTTCCCTTACCAATGAAAGTTTCGGATTAGGCTGAACATTCGACAGCTCGTATACTATAATGTTTTCTTTTTTTAATGAGTCTGTTACTCTGTCATATAAACCTGAGCCATGCATAAATCCATCGCCATAGTGAACAAAAAGTACATTACCGGAATATTTTTTTACCTCTTTACCAACCCTTAAATCCGCATCCGGTTCAAATATAAACCTTGTGGGAGCACAATACTCAAAATTTTCCATACTTCCCTCCTCTCTATAGCAATCCTGGTCCGTTTTTACCGTCAATCCAAGCAAACATTTCCCAAATATTTTCTTCAAAATCTAAATAATATGCCGCTCTTGAACCGAAAGGATAATCTGTAGGCTCTTTGATGCAAATTACTCCGTTCTTAATAAATTCTTTATGAATTTGATCAACACAATCGACAGATTCAACCTTAACGGCAATCATAAAATTATGTCCCTTTTCTTTTAAGTATTTTTTATCAATAACTTTTGTTACTCCATCAATTTGCCACAAGGTAATGCTTGTTCCTTTAAACTCAAATTCGGCATAATCGGCATTTATAATTGACGGCTGTAATCGCTTAACTTTAAATCCAAATTTTTTTGTAAAAAATTCCAATGCACCGTTAAAATCTTTTACAAACATACATATATCGTTAATTTTATTAATTTTTTCCAAAGAATTCATCATAACCTACCTTCTCCTGATTAAATAGTCAATTACCATCATTAGCTACAGCATTCATAAATCTTCTTTGATAGGTAATAATTTGCGGTGAAGAGGTAAATTCCGCCAAATATTTCGGTTCAGTGGTTATTACAACCCGATCAATCACATCTTGAAACTCTTCTTCCGCCAAAAGCTTATCCAATTCCGGATAGTTTCTTGAACCCTCTATACTGCATATTATTAATCTGGTATTTTTAAGATTGCTGTTTTTTAACATTCTTAAATTATGACGAACACCATCCATTCCATCAAACCCTTCAGACTCATTAATCTTTCTGTATGCAATTAATTCTCTTGCAATTTCATGAACTTTCATTAAATCCATTTCCTTATCGCCGGCGGATAATATATCCCATTGAAGCATTACCTGCTTCAGTTCATTTAAAAATTTTAAATCTCTGGTTTTTTCAAATGCAGTCATTAACCCGTTAATCTGAGTTGTGATACCGAATCTCTGTCTAATGAAGCTGTTTATAAAATACGGTTTTGCCTGCAAAGCCATCCCTGTTTGCCAAGGCTCAAACATTAAGGTGTAGTTTACTCTATAACCTCTTTTTTGAAGCTCCAATGCCAAATTATGTCCACGAAGATAATCCTTTGTCGTTCCTTGATTATAACGAACATTCAATTTCTTATCACCACTTAATAACTGGGCTACATTCTCTCTGTTTACCGGACCGGTATGAGGGACTTTAATTACCAATCTATACTCCGACAATAATTCTTTAAAATGCTCCGCTTCCTTTAAAATATCCTCCAAATCAGCAAAGGGATCATTTATTTCAACGCTTATATCACAACCGGGTCCCAAAATTCTTCCGATTTCAATTATTACATCATCTCTTGTCTTAAATTTATTTCCTATATTTGCTTCAGGATTATTTATAAACAAATCATAAATAATTCCCGGATTACAAGTAAGATTACAAATTAAATCCTTAATATGCTCAAGCTCATACGGATTAGCTGTATCGGCGGAAAACAAAAACTTGGTAGGTCTTTTCACGCTGTTTTCATCATATGAAATATCTCTTTCCAAATCTATTTCCAACAATCCGTTGCTTTTTAATTCATATTTCGCACAAAACCCTGCCGGGGTAATGCCTTCTTTGACATTGAAATATTTAATAATATCGATGAATTTATCGGAAACCTTGACAACCTTAACATTTTTTTTCAAAAACTTGAATTCTTCAAATCCAAATTCAATATACCTCACTCTGTCTATATAAACCTTGTGCCCTTCAGCAATTTTAATATTGCCATCCAACAACGTGTTTATAGTAAGTTTAAGTTTATTTAACACTCGGTTTCCTCCTTAAAATAAAATGCCTTGTATTCTTCAACCAATTTCGCCGCACTTCTTGTTCCGATAAGACTAACTCCCATTTCCTCAATCATGAACTTCGTCGCAGCCATGGAAAAAGTTCTCGGAATACCTGATACTTTAATTTTCGTATTACCATATATATTATCCTTCATAATTTTTACATGCTTCATATCCGGAAATTCCTGAGTACCGGTCGCTGTTTTTACATAATCAATCTCATATTTGGAAGCTAATTTAGCCAATCTGGCAATGGATTCATCACTTAAAAAAGCAACTTCAAAAATAAGCTTTGTTTCCGCCCTTCCTTTACTTAAAGACGCAAAAGCTTTCACTTCTTCTTCTATTAAATCCCAGTCACCGCTGTTTAAAGCGCCATAGTTGATAACCCAATCGTTTGCGGTACAACCTGCTTCAATCATTTCTTTAAGTTCGGCTATTTTAGAGCTAATACTCATCGCCCCGTATGGAAAACCTATAACGGCACTCGGACCTACTTTACTGCCCGATAATTCCTCTACAATCAACCTTCCCCAGCAAGAATTAACGTTTACCGCGTTTAAACCGTATTTTTTGGCAATTTGACAGGCTTGAACTATTTCTTCTCTTACTAAATTGGGAGAAAGATATGCCAAATCAAAGTGCTTTGCATATTCTTCTACAGTCATCATATTATTTACCTCCATTATTTCAGTAAGCGCTTCTGAATTGATTTCAATATATCACATTTTTTTAACAAAAAAATAACATTAAAAAATGATTTTGTTACTTTTTGTTTTACAAGCCCGTACACACTATAACAATTGTTTTTATCAAAACAATCTGCATTTAATAAAAAGAGTATTTGATCAAAGCTTCTGTTAATCAATATTACTGTTCCTTAATTTGTTATGTAAATCCCGGGGTTGATGAAGGCCGATCCCTTTTTAAATTTTCAAACAAAAAAAGCATAAACCAATATTAGATTCATACTAAAAAACAGATATGAATAAAGCGATTTGGTTAAAACGACGTTACAAAAAGCGTATGCGAGCAGAAATTATCCCGGAGAGCATATGTTTCATTCTGACCGTGAAACATAATATACAGCGATATTTTTTAGAAAATTTTTAGACTCTCTCGGAGCGGTTCAATCATTTTTAAAGAAAGAATACCCTTTTGATAATATCGATTTTGAGAGTTTTTTAACTTCTCTAATAGCCTTTGCTCATCTATCAAGTGATGGAATACGTTTTAAGGCTTATTTCTTACTTTAGGCATATTCTGATACCTATTTAGCTGTAACACTGTGAAAACAACTTTTCACCATCTTATTATACCTTCCCTTTTTCTGATATGTATCCCCAATCCCGGACATATAGGAAAGGAGTACAGTTTGAATTTTAAGTATCATAGAGTCAGAAGATAGGTTTGAATATTCGACATTTATGAAGTTGATGGATTAAAACAAAAAAACCATTAAGTTTAAGGATTAAATTAACTCAACGGTTTATTTATTCTAGGGTAGGAAATATGTCTGTCAAACTCGGGGAAGATATTGAAAGATTACTTTTTTCCCTAGAAACAATACTATTATAGTATAAATCAGGTATAAATATGGTGCAAAAACGGATAAAATAATTTTTTATATCTTGTTTGCAATGCTAAAGGATACTTCCTTCCCTTTCTTTCCATGCGGTTTTATAAACCCTCTCTCAATCCATTCCGCTTCAGACGGTCCGTAACTCCATATCACATATTTTTTATTACAGGTAATCTTTAATCTTGTTCCATAAATAATAAAATAAAAATAATTGATATACTCTATTCTTCTTATTTCCTTCAAAGGGACAATATTTAAACATCCGTCCCAATTTATTAAAAACTCTTCAGTAAATACATAAGCAGCCTGTTTTTCTTTGATACAATCAATATCTTCCTGTTCTTCTTTTGACAGGTTTGCATAGATTTGACTAAGCACTTCTATATTGTACCTGCTTGATAAATATATTTTAAAACTTATAAAAGGAGGTATAAGCACTGCAGGTAAAAACGCAAACAAAACGGATCGATAAGTAAACATAGTGTGCATTGATTCCCACAAAAACAGACCTCTACTTAAAATCGGAAATAAAATCGCCAAAACGAAAGCGGACAGCAAAGGAAAAAACAGGGGCATACATATTCGACGCTTGCTTAACTTTCGATACATATGCATAAATGCATATCTATCTGTTTTCGATTCAGCCTTCAACATTTCGTCATCCTGATTTTCCCGATAGGAATGAATAAGTCTTTTTATATTAGTAAAAATCACTTTT
>JBHAFN010000061.1:0-3539 GCA_041856105.1 Bacillota bacterium | reverse complement strand
TTTCTAATACTATGGTTAAATTTAACTTAACATGAAATAAGGCATCCTATTGGACGCCTTATACCTCGATTTGTTTTTTACGGGATTTTATCCCACCAACACCAGAATTTATAGAACCAGAATAAAAACCCTTTTTCAAAAACAGCGCTTATTCAAACAATGAAAAATCCATTTTTAAAAAGCTGTATTCAAGCATATTCAATATAATTACCGTTTTTAAAAATAACCCCCTTATTTCATATCATATAACCGGCATTTTTTAAAAGCTCACGTAAGTAAGCGGCATATTTTTGTAAAACTTCCTCCGCAGGTCCCTTACGTTCTTTCTCCGAAGATAAAATCGTGCCGATTTTCCATGAACCGAACAAAATATCTTTACTGCGTATAGATGTGGACAAACGCTCTATGGCTCCGCTTGGTGTATCACACACTATAAGTATCACCTTGTTTTCCTTGCTGAATAACCAACCCGCAGATCGAGGATATACAGCCACCATAAAGCGTTTAGTGGCAGGCAAAAGAATATAATTTTCAATTGAAGCCGAAGTCGGTTTTCCGATAAAAAAATCATTATACTCTTCAATATCCCAATGCTCACGCATAAATTGTTCCAATTCCTCAAGAGTAAATTTGCGAGTTGTTTTAATTACTTGTCTTCCAATCATATTTAATTTTCCTTTCCATCTTTCCATAATCAACTTACCGATTTTTTAAAAATCCGTTTTGTATCTGTATTATTATTTTGACGCTATAAGCCAAAACATTTATTTTTGTTAAATTTGTACAGTTAAATTTTTTATGTCTATTTAATAATCGGCACTTTGCAACGTGTACAGCTATCAAGCTTGATATCGTTTTTTCTGCCGCATATAGGGCATATGGCATAGCGATCATTTCTTTTGTCATATTTTTCAAAATAACAGTTAAATTGCGGATGATATCTGACTCTATCGCCAATCTGTAAATAATCATAGTATGAACGATTATATTCCCGTTCTTCAATTTTCTTAATATGACCGTTTTCCTTACGAATTACAACGATATAAGCCGTATATGTAGAATTGTGAGCATCGTTTTTTGATGAAGATTTTGTATATTTATCAATAACAACCCCGTCCCACTGTTTTTCCAATTTCTTTTTTACGGTAAAAATAAGATTGAATATCAAAAACACTCCCGAAATTATGCCCCCGTATAAAACATTATCAAAATCACCGTCATTTAAACTGATCGCAAAAGAAACGACAAGCGGGGCAAGTACCAGCAAAATGGCAAATACACCTGTTGCTTTTTTATTTTTTTCTAACTGTTTGCGAACAGCAGTATCATTTATCATGCAAGAAAATCCAAGTGGAACACCAGCCGCAATTTCATTTTGGACAGCAATATTTTCCCCGCATGCCGAACAAAAATCACTTGAACTTACCACCAGCTTTCCGCAATTTGAACAGAACATTTCAATCACCCGCTTTCCAATAATTATTAATATTTAATTTTGAAACAATATCCCCCTTTTATAAACACATCCCGATAACTTCTCAATAAACTTTAAAATTTCAGCTACTCATTTTTAACCATGGTAATTTCTGTCGTCATTGCCGCTTCCAATCCGGTAAGTTCAGCTCCCATAACCCCCGTAGCCGTATTTGTTTCATAATCAAACACGATAACCGTTTCCACCATATTCCAATAAGTGGTTGTCGGTATTGTAAATCCACCTTTTTGAACGGGTTCAGAATAAACGTCCCCTATTCCGGTAAAACTGTTTGTTTGGATATCAAAACTACCCACAAGGTGTTCGGCTGCCGAAAAATTATTTTCATCTATAACAAACCCGGAACTGTCGTTAAATACAACGGCATGCGGAGTAAAACTTATTTCCATGGTTCCGTCATCATGAAGCACCACTTCAGCCGCAACGACATCCGTCAAACCTTCCCCGTTTACAAGTGTCATGGTATATTCTCCCGATATTAATCCGGATATATCCCCCATGTCTGACGATTCATAGACGGTATCAGGTGTTATCAAAGAAACGGAAGGATTGTTAGGATTTTCCGTATAAATATAATCTTGTAAACCTTCAATAAAAGTATCCACATCAAATCCTTCATTTCCGGGATCCAAACCGGGACTTGATTTTAAAATTTTAACCGCTATATTGTCGGAAAAATCTTGAATATCGGATTCGTTGGTTTCATCGGTTTCATCCTTAGTTGTTTGTTCATCATCGAATACGATATCAATAGTGTCTTTATCCAAACCCATTTCCTTAAACATTTCTTTCACTTCATTTTTTTCTTTATCCGAAACGGCACACGGCACATCAAAAATTTGATATTTTTTAGAAGTATCCGTGTTGTGTACACTAAACCCTGTCATTGACGAATCAACCTCAAAAGCTTCAAAAAGGTTTCCTCCGAAAGACAAAATACCAAGAACATCATCGGCAATTTTTTCAGTCGCAGAATCCTTTAAAACATTACCTCCACGTTTATAAATTTCTTCTTGCGTCTTCCATATATTGGTAACATTCGTACAAACACCCGCCAAACCGATTATATCCCCAATCGGTGAAAAATCTTTTTTAGTTTCCTCAATTGCTTTGGTAACCCAATTGCCTTCGCCGTTTGTATAAAGAATTGTTCCGGTAGAGCCGATCTCCATAACCGTATTAATACCGCCTACAACAATCCCGCCCGTATTAATTACCGCCCCCAATGTTGTTGTGGCGGGAGCCGCAACAATACTGACAACCAATCCGGCTGCCGTACCCGCCGTTTTTAAAACCGATGCGGTTTGATAAGCTTTATTGGCGGTTTCGGCAATATTGCTGTATTCTGCACCTTGTAAAATATCTTGTGCCTGACACAGTTGTGCATAAGCACGCTTGGCATCGGTATTCAAGTGTTCGGCAAGCGTACGTATCCCTTTTCCTGTCGGTGCCTTATCATAAAGATTTGTTATATCTTTCGCCCATTTTACAGCCGGAGAATCTTCTTCATCCGCATAAACCTTAAACAAATCAGACAGATGATTTTTATTCAATCCAAGCAGTTTATATGACGGTTTTTCATCGGATAAATCATTTTGACTCATCCAAAAGTCAACTGTTTGAATAAGTGCTTCGCTAAGCTTTTTCGCATTTTCAAAAGCTTCAATCGTGTTACTTAATAAACTTTGATATTCCTCAAGCGTTCCGTTATGGATATCATAGCTCAAGAACTGATCAAGATAAACTCTGGCGACCAAATAAGAGTTGACGGACAAGGCTCCGGTAATTTCAGTAATTATTTGAGCATCGCTTTCTTTCGGCATAACAACTTCCGCTTTGTTTATCACCCCCGATTTAATCTTTGTATCATCGCCTTTAGAACTGCAGCCGACAAATAAAAATACGATTAATGAAAAAACAAGCGTAATCAACGTTATTTTTATTTTCATGACATTCTCCCCTCGAACCATTTATGCATTTTCATTCCGTAAAAATTACCGATAATATTTTCTAGAACAAACCAATATTAAAAATAACCGATAAA
>JBHAFN010000060.1:0-3003 GCA_041856105.1 Bacillota bacterium | reverse complement strand
TACGGTACAACAAGTATGTATAGAACTTGGTCAGGATCGGAAGATAGCAGCCATACAAACCTCTACTTGTGTGTACCATTTTATTTAGGTGATTATGATGAATATTGAATTTATGAAACTTGCCTTAGAACAAGCAAAGCTTGCGGTTAAGAATGATGAAGTTCCCATAGGCTGTGTGATTGTCAAAAATAATGAGGTTATTGCAAAAGCATTTAATTTACGACATACCTTAAAACAAAGTACAGCTCATGCGGAAATACTGGCCATACAACATGCATGTGCCTCTTTGAAAATGTGGCAGCTGACCGATTGTGATTTATATGTTACATTGGAGCCGTGTCCGATGTGTGCCGGGGCTATTATGCAATCAAGAATTAAAAACGTTTATTTTGGAGCATACGATCTTAAAGGAGGAAGTTATGGCAGTAACTTTAATCTTAATGAAGTAAAACGGTTAAATCATTATCCTAATGTTCAGGGTGGAATTCTTGAAGATGAGTGCGGAAAGATTTTAAAAGATTTTTTTAAAAAGAAAAGGGAGTCGGAAAATGTTGTTAATTAATATAAAAGATAATGGTAATTGGATAAATTCCGTATGGAATTTAACTTATAAAGTGGGTTGGGAACATATTTGTAAAGCAGTCAATTCCATTTATGATTTTTATCAAGATACAGAAATATTGATTGAAAATAAAATAGTGAATATTGTCGATAAAAAAGAAATATTAGAATTTACAGAAAGTTTAAATCTTACGGTTAGAGGAGTATCGACCATTATTAAGGTGCCGATAATGATAACATTTCATAATCAAACCGACTTGGTAGAAGTCATCGTTGCCAAAGCGACGGATGAATTTAAACAAATTGATTATCAGAAATTTAATATATCTCTTGGACAATATATGGACAGTATTGAGCTTGCCATGTATAGATGATTGAGGAAACCGTCAATGGATATCGTTAATAAATTAATAAAACTTCAGGATAAGAATTATGCGGAATTTCAAGCTAAATTAATACCGACTATAAAAAAAGAATCAATTATTGGAGTCAGAGTTCCTGTTTTAAGAACAATGGCGAAAGAATTAATTAAAAATAAAGATGTTTTTAATTTTTTAAACAGTCTGCCTCATCAATATTTTGATGAAAATATGTTGCATGCATTACTTATATCGGAAATAAAAGAGTATAATTTGTGTATCGAAACCTTAGATAATTTTTTGCCTTATGTGGATAATTGGGCGGTATGCGATATATTATCGCCAAAGATTTTTAAAAAAAATAAAGAAAAGCTAATTGATAAAATTAAAGAGTGGTCCAATTCCAAAGAAACATATGTGTGTAGATTTGGGTTGGGAATGTTGATGGGGCACTTTTTAGATGATGAATTTAAAGTTGAATATTTAAATATTCCGGCAAAGATTAATTCTAAAGAATACTATGTAAACATGATGATTGCGTGGTTGTTTGCGACTGCACTGGCGAAAAAGTGGAGTGAAACCGTTTTATATCTTGAAAATAAAGTTCTTTATGCATGGGTACATAATAAAACGATTCAAAAAGCGTGTGAAAGCAATAGAATTTCCAAACAACAAAAAGAGTATTTGAAAAGTTTAAAGATCAGATAAAACAAATCAATAAAACTTATAAAAAACAAACTAAGAATGATATAATATAACGGTATTAGGAGAATGATTAATGGCATATAAAGCACTATATAGAAAGTATAGACCTACTACGTTTGAGGAAGTGGTTGGTCAGGACTATATAATTAAAACTCTTAAACATGCAATAAAACAAAACAAAATTGCTCATGCATATCTTTTTTGCGGTACAAGAGGGACAGGTAAAACTACCGTCGCTAAAATATTTGCGAAAAGTGTAAACTGTCTTAATGAAGACGTTGCCCCATGCAATAAATGTAAAAACTGTATGGCAAGTGACGAAGGAAGTAACCCTGATATCCTTGAAATGGATGCCGCAAGTAATAACGGGGTAGATGAAATAAGAGATATAATTGAAAATTTAAAATATGCACCGGTAAACGGTAAATACAAAATATATATTATTGATGAAGTACACATGCTGTCAAAAGGAGCTTTTAACGCTTTATTAAAATCATTGGAAGAACCACCCGAATATGTAATCTTTATCTTGGCAACTACCGAACCTCATAAAGTCTTGCCAACCATTATTTCAAGATGTCAACGATATGATTTCTTGAAAGTGGAAAAAGATTTTATTGTAAAAAGATTAAGTATTGTCGCCGAAGAAGAAAAAGTTAAGATAAGCGAAGACGCAAAGAAATTAATCGCCTATCTTGCGGAAGGCGGAATGAGAGATGCATTAAGTATTTTCGATCAATGCATTGCTTATGCGGGAGATGAGATTGAAACAGAAGACATTAAAGAGTTATATGGGTTAACTTCTACTAGTGATAAAGTGGAAATTATCAAAAAGATTGAAGAAAAAAAAGCAAAAGATGTTTTAGAAGCTTTAAAAGAGTTAAATACCAGAGGCATAGATTTCAGAAGATTAACCAACGAATTAATTGACATTTTTAAAGAATCCATTATTTATTCGTATTCTAAAGATGAAAATTTATTGATTTTATTGGAGATAGATGAAGTTAAGCAAATTTTGGATGTATATGACTCCAAAACCTTACTTGAAATGATAGACATATTAATGAAAACAAGCGAATCATATAGTAATGCCACTAACGTTTATAATTATTTCGAAGTCGCATGTTTAAAATTAATGAACGTTAAAAATGAAGTAAAGGAATTTAAGGCAAAACCGAAAGAAAAAGCTATAATTGAAGAGAAGTTAAAACCAAAAGAATTAATTGATAAAACAAAAGATACCGTTCAAAATGAACCTGTTGAAGAAATAAAACAAGATTTGATCATTGAAGAAAAAGAAACTAACAATTTAATGACTTATGAAGATGAAACAATTTTAAGTTTACTTGTTCAGTGTAACAAGGAAGATAAAAAAACG
>JBHAFN010000059.1:0-6485 GCA_041856105.1 Bacillota bacterium | reverse complement strand
CGTTTAAATTAACAACGGAATAATTGGAATGCATATATCTTATCGGAACAGATAATGTCAAATTCAATATGCCGTTTAATGATTTATGTATATTCCCTGAATCGGTTCCGCCACCGTTAAATACGGCATATTGATATATAATGTTGTTTTTAACGCATAAATCTTCCAAATATCTTATTAACTTTCTTGGGGCAATCGAATTAGAATCAATCATCGATAAAACAACCCCGCCATTTAATTTGCAAATGTTTTGAGTCATCGGCGTATCCCCGGCAAGAGTTGTGTCAATCGCAAATGCAATATCGGGTTTGATCATATTTGTTGAGGTTCTGGCACCTCTTAAGCCGACTTCTTCTTGAGTTGTAAAAGCCCCGAAAATATTATTTTTATCATTTACTTCTTCCAAAAATCTCATAAGAATATATGTGCTTATTCTATTATCAAGCGCTTTAGCCATTACATAGCCTTCTTCATTCATCATCTTGGCTTCAGTATATGGAGTTATCATATCCCCGATATTTATGCCTAATTTTAATACGCTTTCTTTACTTGAAACGCCTAAATCCAAATATAACCGATTTAAATCAACGGTATTATCTTTTACCTCTTTACTGATTCCGTGGGTTGGTAAACTGCCTACCAGTGCTAAAAAACTCTTGTTTTGAGATGTCGTTATTTTCATTAATTGCCCCATAACCAAATGAGACCACCATGAACCGACCGCTTCCATTTTTATAAATCCTTTTTCATCAATACTTTTAACAATAAATCCCACTTCATCAACATGAGTCGCAATCATCATTTTTAACGGATTTTTATAATTTTCTCTGTAAGCTATAACACTATTTAATCCATCCGTTCTATACTTAAATTTTATATTATTAAGTTTATCCTTTATAAAATCGCCAATCAAATACTCATTTGAAGAAACGGAAGGTATTTCACTCAAATCTTTTAATAATTTAAAACTCATCATCACTCACCCCGAGTTTGATTATTTTTTCATTGCTTAAAGTTTTTATATAATCAAACAGGTTGTCCTCCAATTTTTTTACATCGGACAAATCAATCATTTCTACACTCGTGTGAATATTTTTTATCGGAATACCGACACTTACACAACTCACCCCGTTCATGGTTTTATGAATAAAAGAACCGTCATTACCGCTAATTCCGAAATATTCTTTATATTCATATTTTGACTTAAGATCATTTAAAAGCAGTCTGTTCGGAAGCATCTGTTTATCAAATTGAGAAACGATAAATCCATCCCCCAAGTTAACCGGCGGATCGGAATTATTAACTTCAAAACCGTTTATAATAATTGCCAAATCCGGTTTAACGACATAGTTGGCCGTTTTACTCCCCCTAAATCCGATTGTGGATTGTGCAACTATCCCTAATGCAATTTCAAAATCCAACTCAATATCCTTTAATTCATTTATAAGACTTAAAACGACTTCTATAAATGTTTTCTGATTTAAACCTTTAGCTATAACCCTGTTGCCCGAATGATAAAACTGATTTTTAAAACCGCATATATCTCCCGGTTTAATTAAATTTTCGGCATTAATTTCTCCCGTATCGATACTTAAATCATCAAGTTTGATTGTTTCCAAAGAAACTTCGTTAAACTTCGTTTTTTTACAAAATATAAACCCTTCAATAATTTTATTATCTCTTGTTAAAATATTTATTCTCTGATGCAACAAACTGGCGGGACTAAGCGGTTCAAGAGTAATAAAACTGCAGGTGCCGTCTTTTGAAACCTCTTTAATCATCAACCCCACTTCATCTTTACTGCAAGCAATCATAACTCTTTTGGCATGAGGATTTTTTGATTTTTTAAGATAAAAAACACTACCCAATTTATCTTCAAGAAATTCTTTTTCAT
Organism: Bacillota bacterium; assembly: GCA_041856105.1. Lineage (GTDB taxonomy): Bacteria > Bacillota_I > Bacilli_A > Erysipelotrichales > Erysipelotrichaceae > UBA9076. The sequence continues at coordinate 4,591 of JBHAFN010000059.1, read as the reverse complement.
AACATTCTTTTTTAAAAAAATCTTTTAATTCATCTTCACAGCTTGATACGGAAAAAATATCAACTAATTTTTTTAATCTTTCAATATGCATATTTTCCCTTTCAAAAAGGTTGCTAAAGCAACCTTTAATAACATATTCTTTTCTTTAGCTCATCAAGTTTTTCTTGATTGTTTAATGCTTCAATATATTCGCAAAGATCAGCTAAGCTGTCATTCAGTCCGGTTCCGCCCTTTTTAGGCATTTTAATTATGTCAATTTCTTTTGAGTATTCATCAATAACCGCTTTATTTTCAACGGACATCATACTGACAGCTTTAGCTATTGATTTTTCTTTTAACAGCTTGCAGGTCATCGCACTCATTAAAGCATAATCTTTAAAATCAAAACACGGACCGACCAGTACAAAGTCGGGATTTATTTTCTTAACCATGGCACACAACTTTAATACCGTATTTTCTTTATCATTGTTAAATGTATTCACTCCACAAGATAATGTGGCAATTATTTCGGCATTTACCTTATTTAAGTGTTGACTCAAAATAAGTCCCGTTCCTACACTGCCTTTTTGAATGGTAAGCGGTAAATCCAAATTACTCTTTCCACCTAACCCTGACAAGCCCTGATCAAAAATTACAACAATCTTCATATTAATCTAATGACAAATCATCGAACGATAAACTGTCAATTTCATCTTTTTCAGAAACGGCATTCTTTTCATCTTCCAAATATTTATTATCTAAAACTCTTAAGAAAGGATAATAAATAGCCATATTAACCGCCAACAAGAAGATTTGTAAGATTGCCCCTCTGATTGTGCCGGTTACCAAGAAGCCCGAGAAAACAATAGGCATTGTCCAAGGAAGTTGGATCCCGCTTGTAATCGGGATAAACCTGATATAAGTCGCAATTGTCGCCAGAACCGTATTAACAACAGGAGTTAAAATAAACGGAACAGCCATAATAGGGTTCAATACCACAGGAAGACCGAAGATAATCGGCTCGTTAATACCGAATATGCCGGCAGGAAGTGATAATCTGCCTAAAGTTTTGATTCTGCTCGATTTACCGATTGTAGACATCATAATTACCAACCCCAATGTTGAACCGCCGCCACCGAAGTTACAGAAGAAATCGGAGAATCCTGCCGTGAAAATATTAAGCATCGGTTTTCCGGCTTCAAAATTATTTAAATTTTCAAGAGTTAATGCTTTATGTATCGGACCGAAAATCGTATTTGTTACTGCCGGACCGTTAATTCCGAAGAACCAGAATAATGTAGATAAGAATTGATATACAACCTCAAATATACTTAGTTGTCCTAAACCTGTTAAAGGAGCTTGTAAAATTTGATAAATAAAATTATGCGCAAATTGATAACTTGTATTTGTAAAAATAATATTTACGATAAAGAAGAATAATATTGCAAATGCCGCCGGAATCAATGAAGCAAATGAATCCATTACCATCGGAGGCACACCGTCAGGCAACTTGATTACCAAGTTTTTCTTTAACGCCCAACCGAAAATTTTAACTGAAATTATTGCCGTAAGCATTGATAAGAACATTCCTGCCGTTCCCAAATGCGTTAATGAGAATCCTCTAAACGAAGAACCCGCTTCATTAACAAAATCAGGATGAGCTTGCGGAGAAATGATTAAAAAACAAACCATCGCAACTACTCCGCCGGCAATTTTATTATCAATACCTTCTTCACGAGAGTAAGCATAACCGATACCGAGAGCACCCAGCAATGCAATCGTATTAAAACCTACTCTTGTAACTCTGGCCAAATGCTGTTCCCATCCTTCCCCGGCAAAACCGGCTATAAATTCCGACCAACCGTCAATCGGGAAATTGGCCAACAACAAGAATATTGACGCAACGATAGTAATAGGAACCGTGATCATGAAACCGTCCCTTATGGAGATTAATATTTTGTTTTTAGATAAAGAATTAGCAACAGGAGTTAACAATTTTTCCAACTTTTCAAACATATTCTATCCCTTCCTTTCCTTATAAGCCTTTATAGCAACCTTTAATACCCTTTCACCGTTTACTTCCCCATAATCTTTACTGTCTATGACAAATACAGGTATTTTGTCGCCATATTTTTCATTTACTCTGTCAAAAATGTGTTTAACTTGCGGTCCCAATAAAATTACATCCGGATTATACTGTTCAACAATCATCGGCATTTCTTTGTCCGAGAACGCTTTAATCTCTATTTGTAAATTATGCGTATCCGCTACCTTTTGCATCCTGCTGGCAAGAAGACTTGTAGACATCCCGGCACTACAAAATAAATAAAATCTTTTCATAGCATCACACCTTTCTGATCCTATTTTCACATAATTGACACATATTTTTATAGAAGTTTCTTTCCTTTATCTAGGAAACCGACATCAATTACTTTACTGTCGGATATTTTATCGTGGAACGTTTGAGTGTTTTTCTTATCAATAAAGGCAAAAACCAAACTGGACAACGCCACCGCAACAAGCCCGTAAGAAATATATGTCTGTATTTTTATCGGGAATATCAAATAAAGAATATAACCGGTCAATTGTGCAGAAAATATATACAAAGCGCTCTCCATCATAAGACACCCGACAAAAAATCTGATTAAATAATTTTTAACGCTCAACTTTTCACCATCAATTGCGACAACTTCCAACTGTAATACTTTCTGCATAATTGTCTGATTGTTTTTTCTTTTTAAAGGAATGTATACGTAAGTGAATAGACTTGCTATAAAACATGCCAGAATAAACCATAAAACTTTATTGGGATCGGTCGGATTTATAGGAAGGCTTTCCTTAAAAATTAAGGCGTTAAATAAAGCGGAAATAATATTCGCAATAACTGTCGTAAAATACCAATCAATTCCATATGCAAATACCCTCTTAATCAAATATCCGCCCCTTGATTTTTCATTCATATATATTTCTCCCTATTTTATAAATTTGAAAATTTGATTAACTTTAATAAAAGATACCAGTTTCATTTCAAAATCATTTAAATAACCGACAACATTTCTTGTATCATCATTATCAATATCTTTCAGCAATATTTGTACCTCATTACCGTAATGTTTTAAATTGTCGTTTACTATGGCAACACTCCCGCACCGAACTTTGTTATCAACATGTTTTTTAAAAGGCACATAAAACAAACGGATATTTCTTGTAAAAGACGATCTGATCATTGTTTTTCCGCAATCAAGTCTTCTGAAATGGATGGAGCCGTATAAAATTTTACTTTCTTCTTCTGATAAATTATTTTCTTCCATTTTCAAGCAAATTGTATTTAAATCAATTTTACTTAATCTTTCCAGTTCATCATCACTTGCATAACAATTCCCGATGAATATATCATCAACCACCCCTGAAGCAACCAATAGCCTTGCCTGATCACATATATCCATATCTCTGCACTCTTCAACGGTAACCAAACCTTCATAAATTTCCCAAGGACCGAACGTATTCTCGTTATTACTTGAAACAAAAGCCGCATTTCTTATCCCCATGCTTCTGAATCTGTTACAAAAGTCAATATATTGTTCCATATCTATTGCGGTATGTCTTTGAGGATAAAAGTTTGCACATACTGTCATGTTATTTTTATTTGCACCAATCTCTATTAAATAATCCAAATTCAAATAAGTACACCCGTTAAACTCTATCTTTATTCCAAACGGATTGTTTGTCATGGCAACATAATCGTTATTGGTAAACGGACCGTCCAATCTGATAATATCAATTCCGATTTCTTTAAAAACCCTTAAATCAAAAGCATTTGCATTTAAGCGCTTAAAAACCTCAAAATTAGTATCCACCGAAATTTCAAAACCCAATGCATGAGCATGATCACAAATATTTTTATATTTTTTTATTATATTTTCCAAGTTATCCTTTTCGGAAAGCAAACACATAAACAATCTTGAATAACCCAATCGGGAAGCTTTCTTCAAATACTCATAATCTTTTTCCCAACTTGAATGTGCCGGATAAATACTGATACCAAATTTTTTCATTTAATTTTCTCCTTCAATTTAACAACTTTATTAAAATCAACAACATCGTATACATTTTCATCTTTAAATCTGTAGTTTAGCTTATTATTACCGGTCGTATTATCAACAACCCATGTTTTAGCACTGCTGTGCACTTGATTAATTCCCGTATATTCTATTATTTCTTTAACGTTTTCTTCATTTATTCCGGAACCCATTAAAATCTCAATTTCATTTTGATAATTACTTAAATATTTCAAGTTTTCTTTTCCCGATATTACATCAGGATAACCGCCGCTGGTTAAAACCCTGTCCACCCTTAAAGCAATTAAAGTTTCTATACTGCTTTTTAAATCTTCAGTTATATCGAACGCTCTATGGAAAACCGCTTCTTTACCATAGGAATGTATTAAATTCACCATCCTTTCAGTGTTTTCAATATCAATACCGAAATCATCATTTAAAAAACCGAAAGCCAACCCGTCAGCACCGTTTTCCAGAAAAATTTTCGCATCCTCAAACATAACTTTAATTTCGTTTTCGCTGTATTTAAACCCTGCCCCTCTTGGCCTGATCAT
>JBHAFN010000058.1:0-13638 GCA_041856105.1 Bacillota bacterium | reverse complement strand
GGAAGGGTGGAGGTTGTATTCATCTTGGATCGCAGCGGTTCGATGTCGGGACTTGAGGCCGATACTGTCGGAGGATTTAATTCCATCTTAAAGAAACAAAAGAAAGAACCCGGAGAAGTAATTTGGTCAACCGTGTTGTTTGATGATAAGTATGAAGTAATTCATGACAGAGTGCCTATTAAACAGATAGAAAAGCTTACGGAAAACGAATATTATGTAAGGGGCAGCACGGCGCTTCTTGATGCCGTCGGCAGAACAATTAATCATATCGCAAATATCCATAAGCATGCAGGATTAAAAGATATTCCTGAAAAAACAATGTTTGTGATTATGACGGACGGAATGGAGAATGCCAGTTTTGAATATACATATGGAGCCGTTAAGAAGATGATTAAAAGACAACAAGATAAATACGGATGGGAGTTTTTATTTCTTGGGGCAAATATGGATGCGGTAAGTGTTGCCGGCAGAATGGATATAGGATCTAATCGTTCCGCTACCTTTCATAATGACAGTATGGGTATTAAAACCGTTTATTCGGCGGTAAATAAAGCGATGAATTCTCTTCGATTTGAAGATCGTATTAATGATACCGTTCTTGAAGAAGTGAACACGGATTATAATAACAGGCTTAAAAAGAGATAAAATAACGGGTAAAACAATACTTAAAAATATTAACACCGTTGATTTTTAATGACCGTATTATAAAAGAATAAAATATATATCTTTATAACCTTTTAAACCCATATATAAAAATTTACCGACCGATTTTTATTTCTTTATCCAATTCAAAACTGTAAATATAAGATTCAACATGATGATTTGGAAAAACTTTGGAAATGGTATCCTGATAAAATAAAATTTGTTTTGCGTAGCTTTCATATAATTTCTGTTCAAAATTAATGCGATCGCTCTTAAAATCAATGATAATTATTTCCTGATCATTCATCGCCATAAAGTCAATTATCCCGTTAATAACGGAAGAACCGTCTTTATAGATAAAAGGATATTCATGATATATTTGCATATTTAAACATCTTTTAAAGATAGGTGATTGATTAAATTTAACCAAATGTCTTATATCCTGTTTGCTTAGTTTATCGATAGTGTTGATATCATCGTCAGTCCACAATCTATCCGGTAACAACTCTATTGCTTTATGCATTAGGGTTCCTCTGGTAAATGTATCCGCTCTTCTGTTTAAATCCAGTTTCAGATCAAGTTCATGAGCATCTTTGCTGGGGGTGATTATTTCTATTTTATCCAAGGCGGTAATCGGATAGCTAGGTAAAACATTTTTCTCTTTTTTTAAAGGTGAGGAAATATTTTCCAAATTAAATTCTTTAATGTAATGAATATCGAATAAATCATTGTTTTCTAAAGTTTTAAGAAGGATATCGGTAATTTTGCCCCGGCTGTTTACGGCATTGTTAAGATTAACGGGTGAAAGCTGATATTCTTTTTTTACGGTATCAACAATATACATTTCTTCCTGAGCCCTGGTTAAGGCAACATAAAGCAATCTTATAAATTCTTGAGTTTCTTCAATGTTTTCATAATATTCCATCGCTAAACGATGAACGCTTTTTTCTTTTACATAATATTCGGGATTGATATTATCTAAAGATACCCCCAAATAAGAATCGGTCAAAACCTGATCAAAAGCGGGGCTGCCTTTAGTAGTACCCCATAAAAAGACCACTTTAAACTGTAAACCCTTTGATTGATGGATGGTCATCACTCTTACTAAATCGTCATCCGTTCCCACGACGATTGCTTCTGAGGAACTTTCCTCTGTCGAAAGCTCAATTTGTTGAACAAACTTATGCAGATTTATTGACTGCTTTTCAAAATTTAAGGCTTTTTCATAATATAAATCAAAATTACTTCTTTGTTGGATATCGGTATGTTCACTGATAAAATTGTTAATTAAAGAAATATCGTTTAAAATATCGGAAATATTGGCATATTCTTTCATCCTTCTTAAATCCTTTAAGATCGGATGATTTGTTTTAACAATTCCCGAATATAAAGTTTGATGGGTTATTACCAGATTAGCCGCATCTTCATCGCTCATCTCATAAAGAGGAGAAGTCAGTACGGCCATTAAAGATATTTCATCTTCAGGATTAATGATTAATTTCAAATAACTTGTAATAATCTTACTCATCCAAGAATTATAAAAACCGGACTTTGCGTCGATAAAATATGGGACATTAAAATTATCAAAGGCTTTTTGTAATACCCTTTTTGGGCTATGACCTCTAACCAAGATTACAAAATCTTTATATGCATAGTGGTGATTAAGCACATAATCGTTGATTTTATGCGCAATAAAACTCGCTTTTAATTCATTATCCGCATATTGGGAATCATTATCGTTAATCAAAGCATAAAAAGCGATCGTGTTTTTTCTGTACTCTTTTTGTTTATCCAAGCCGATACTGACCTTATCTATTTCTTTATATGAATCAATAAAGCCTTCAACATTCATGATTTTATTGAATAAATGATTGGTAAACAACACGATATTTTCTTTAGAACGATAGTTGTTTTTTAAAGAGATAAGCTTGTACCTTTCATCATTCATCATTTTTTGCATAATGGAAGGTTTTGCTTTCCTGAAACGATAAATGGACTGTTTTACATCGCCTACTCTGAAGACATTATTTTCCTTTGCGATCAGATTAATGATTTCGTTTTGAATTTCATTGGTATCCTGAAATTCATCAATAAGGATTTCGTCATATTCTTCTTTTACCACCTTCGCTATCATTTCATCATTAGCTTTTAAAATATCATAGGCAAAATGTTCCATATCATCAAAATCGAAGCCGTTGATTATTCTTTTTTGCTTTATTATTTCCTGATTTGTCAACTTGGCCAAATCAATGAGTTGTTTAATTATCCCGGTTAAGCTGTTATGGGCATCAATATAGTATTTATCGGCATAATACTTCTCGTTGGTCTCTTTGAGAATATGTAAATATTTGTTTTTGGACAGTTTATAATCCTCAGGCAGATTTCTGGAATTTAAAAGCTTAATTTCCATAAGTTTAGTAACCGTATTTCTAAAAGAATCGTAATCTAAAGAAGCTAATGATCTTGTAATGTTATTTAAATAATACTCTATTTTCGCCAACTGTTTTGTTTCATCATGTTTTAGATCATTTTGATACAATTGATAAGAATTATTAAAAGCATCATAGGCATTATTTAAAATTGATATATCCTGTTTGATTGCCTCATAAAATAAAGTTAAAATCGGTTTGGATATTTCGTTAATTTTATTAATCGGATTATAGCTGTTTAAAACCCGATTGTACCAGAGGTCTTTATCAAAGGTGCCGTTTGCACAATCTATTATCGTCAATACGGCGTTTTCTAATTTATTTAAGCTGAATACACCGTTAGAAAAAAACTTAATTAAATCACTGATTTGATTATCTTTGTAGGAATATAAAGCTTTCAGGAAAGCTTCTTTTCTTATTTTTTTTACGACGGCTTCATCTAAATTGTTTTCCACCATGGAAGGGTTTAAATTAATCACGTCATAATATTTTTTTATGATTGATAAACAGAAAGAGTGAATTGTGGATATTTGAGCGGTATTTAAATAAATTAATTGGTTAATGACCTGTTCTTTATTGATATTATCTTCCTTAAGCTTGTCATTTAACGCTTTGGATAATCTTTTCTTCATTTCCATGGCGGCGGCATCGGTAAAAGTCATCGCTATGATACGATTTAAATTAAGCGGATTTTCTTTTCTTGTGCATAGAGTTAAAAGCCTTTCCACCAACAGGGATGTTTTACCGGCTCCCGCCGAAGCCGATACTACTATATTTGTGCCGGTTGTATGAATGGCACTCAACTGTTCATTATTCCACTTCATTAGGTAAGACTCCTTTTAACTTGAATAAATTTTCTTTTTTTACGGTATCCTTATAATATCGACATATTGACGAGTACGGGCAGTAAGTACACGGTTTTGTTTCTTCGGCAGGAGAAGGGTCGATATTTCCGCAGCTTAGCTTATCGTATAGATTGTTCAAAACGGTTTTAATTCCCTTTGTCAAGTTTTTTTGACTGATGAATTGTTTTGGATTATAAGGTTTTTTGGCATAAAAAGTTTTTAAATCGGTTGAAGTTAAGGAAGTTAAATCTTCTTCCAGGATTATGCCGTTCATCCTTTTATTTTTGATGAATTCTTTTAAAACGGTATCGTTTTCATGGTTGAAAGTTCGGTTGATATAAGAGTTGGTAAAATTGAAATAGAAGGCTCCTACCGGTTTTTTATTAAATAAATCGCTTGCGACCGTTAAATAAGTAACCAGTTGTAAAGACAAACCCTTTTCCACTTTACTTATGGATAATTCATGGTTTCCGGTTTTATAATCGATAATTCTTATTAAGTTATATGCGGTATCTATTCTGTCGATAAAGCCTTTAATCTTCACTTTATTTTCTAATATTTCATATTCATTAAATTTAAATTCGGCTTTAGCAGCTTTAAAAGAAGTATCCTTTTCCATTTCTTTTAAATAAATGAAGTTTAGGGACAGATTGTGTTTAAGATTGGCAAATAAAAGATCGATGTAATCTTTTTCTTTAGGAAAATCGTTAAGCAAAGCATATTTAAGCTTATTTAAAAGGTAATCCATATTTTCTTCATAATAATGTTTAGGATTTTTTATTACCGTTTCCTGCATTAATTTATGGATGATGTTACCGATAGTGTCCGGACCGATCGTTTTTTCCGGGTTTTCTTTAATCTTTAAACCGTGATTGATAAAATATTTATACGGGCAATTATAAAAACTTTCCAATGAAGAAATCGAACCGTACAAATAATTATTTTGAAAAAACAGTTGTCGGGCGGTTTTCGGATCAATGAAGTGTTTTTTTTCTTGAATGGAGTTTATAGAAATTAAATTCCATTTTGTCGGTTTAAGGATATTTTCCAGTTCAAAGGCACATTCCATGGTTTTACCGCTTAAGTCGCTTTTATGAAACGAATAGATTAATTCTTTATCGGCACTTTTATCTACCCAAGAAAATTGTTTTAAATAATTTTCATAACGGGTGGCTAAAGGCGGATAATTGGTGTTTTCAACATATTTTTCATCAAATATACCCGATAAGCCTTTAAAACCCGGGTATAACTTTGAAGTACAGCCTATTACATAAACATAATCATTGTTAAATACGGGTTTATTAAAGGAGGTGATAGTTACTCCGTTTTCCAAGGAATCGCTTGTGGTTAACTTTATTTTATTTATTAAATGGATAACCATGTTCAGATCGTCAAGATCGTTAACATTATGGATTGTGTCTTCAATTATGCGACGGATTGAAGACATTGTTTTCTTTTCATCTTTCCAATTGAAGCTTAATAAAATATTATAACCGTTTATTAATATTTCTTTGAAGTTGCTGTTTAGTAATATGTTCAAGTCGTTTAAGATTATATTTCTATCTTCTTTTATAAGATCCATTTCTTCGATAAAGCTATCGGGAAATATTTCTTCATTCAGTTCTTCCGGCGTGTTGATACATCTGTTTACATAGTCAAAAAAGAGTTGTTTATTATTTAATTGATAAAGATGTATGAAATCCGTTAAACTGTCGATGTCTTTTTTTACGGCAAGATTGCATAAAGTTAAAAACTTGCTTATACATGGCGATTGTTTATGTAGCGATACATTTTTGATAGGGATATTGTAGCGGTTAAATACCTGAATGATTATAGGCAGTTGATTGGACAAATCGCTACATACGATAGTGGTTTTATCGGCGGCTTTTTTAAAACAAATATCTTGGGCAACGGCTTCAATTTCTTCTCTTTTGTTTAAGGCGTATTTTAAAGATTTGTTCGGATTTCGATCGGTATTAACAGGAATTAAACGATGGTTTTTTAACAGTTTTTCTTTCAGATTATATTCAAAAGCAGTATCGGCAAAAAAATCGACAATTTCCAAATCGGGTAAATTGAGATCGATTTTTTTAAAATTGTGTTCATTGAACGGTAAATCGATTAAGGTTTTGATAATTGTTTTCAGTTCAAGCTGTTGTAAAGTGTCGGTTTTTAAAGAATCCGACTTTATATCGTAAAGAATTACTTCTTTGGTAAAATCGGTCATTTCCATAATGAAGGCAGGATATTGAAGCATTTCTTTATAAACTGTTAATTTGTCTTTAACGGCGCATAATTTTTGCAGTGCTGATAAATATATGGCTTCGTCAGAATATTTTTTTTCAGGTAATAACGCTTGTAAAGGAATTATCCTTGTTTGAGCTAAAAAGTTACTATTTTCCAGTAACTTGTTCAGGTAATCGTTTTTTAAATAGTTGGGACAAATAATCGTTTTCATACCAATATATTATCATAAAACCGTTACATCCTAAGCCTAAGGTTAAATATATTGTTTTAAAATTGAAACGAGTACTTTTAAGATGATGGCAGAATATTTACCTTACTATATTTTATTGATAATATTTTAAAATTATTGTGTATAATGAAATCAGTCGGGAGATGGATATAATGAAAAAAACAATCATCTTAATACTTATTTGCATATTTTTATATGTTTATTTTAACGATAGGAAAATTAAAGATGAGCCTATTGGAAATACGGCCGTTACAGGGGTTATCTTGAAAACTTTTGAGAAAGAAGAAAAACAAATCGAGGTTGAACTTCCCGAAGATAAGCATATTAAGAAAATAAATAATTTTATCAAAGAAAACTATTATACAAATAGTTATTTGAATTTAATGAACAAGGAAGTTTTAAGTATTAAAATAAATGACAACGGATTTGAAGTGTTTATAGATGATGAAGAAAATGCCAATATTAAGGTTTGGCTTGATGATGAAATACATTTTGAATATCATTTTGATTGTGAATATGCATTTACATATGAAAAAGACGGAGTAGCCAAAGACGCCAAGATTGTCTTTAGCAATGAAAGAAACAGTGATAATTTATACTATCCCCGCAGTGTTGATTTTGTATTATATGTAAATGATACAAAAATGCATCTTTCCTATACCGGATATGGCATTTTTAAAGAGGATCAGAAAATTGATTTTACTGATTCTTTGAATTATAAACTGGGTAATTATCTTCATGTTGTAAGAAAAGGATATTTTGCGGAATATTTATTAAAATTTGCAAGGGAGTATTTTAAGATTAAACCTTCCGTTAAGAATGATTTAAACGAATATGAAAGAGTAATTCCGCAATTTAATATAAATACTCTGCCTTTAAATAATTTAACATATTATGATGATTATTTATTTTTTGAGGAAGCCGGTCTTTGGGGAATAAGTGATTATTACGGAAAGTTATATATTCCGCCGTTCACTCAAACACCGTCCAGCTTTGTGGATGAGGAAAACGATGATTTTACATTAATGGTTTCCGATAATAATTTTATTAATAAAAGTCAAACTCCCATAAGAGAGTATTGGCTTGATACGGGAGAACACGGCATTATTACCAATATACTTGGAACATATAATAATGAAGTTTATATAGATCAAGGTGAAGATGATTATTCTCATATTGACAAATTTAACCCTTATGAAACGGTGATAAATTTTATGGCGGGAGGATATGAAGTTGATAAGATATATTGTGAGGGAACCTATTGTGCCACAAAAGGAGGAGGGTATAATCAAAAAATAGCGGTTTTTGATAATTACGGAAACAGGTTAAGCGAGTATATTTATGATGATGTTTTAAATGCGCCCGGAAACTTGGTGGCGGTCAGACAAGGAACAAAATGGGGTTATGTTAATTGGGCGGGAGAGTTGGTAATACCGATAGAATATAAAAGTGTTGTGGATATTTATTATTATGGTGAAATTCCCTATCCTGAATATAACGGTTATGTGGTGCTTAAAAATGCCGATGAAAAATTCGGGGTAATGGATATATATGGTAATGTTGTCAAAGATTTTATATATGACTGGGCTTTACCTTATAGAAACGGTTATTTATTAAGGGAAAACAATATGTGGACATATTACGAATAAAAGAAGAAGCCTAAGCTTCTTCCCACAATACTACTTCGTTATTTAGTAATGATTTTTTTACGTCAATAATTCTTTGGTTGGACGAACCTCTGAATCTAAGCGATAAATCTTTCAATTCATCTACATATTTGCCGTCAACCAATACATCAATGTAAGATAAAATTTCTTTTGTGTAGGGTAATTCTTCAGTCATGACATCTCTAATGTGTTCATAAGTATAACCGCTATAACACCATAAGGTTTTATCGGGATACATTTTTTTAAAATCCCTTAACAAAGTAATCAATCCGATTTGATTTACAGGTTCTAAAGGTTCCCCGCCGAGTAAAGATAATCCGGCAATATAGCTTGGTTTAAGCAGGGTTAAAACTTTTTCTGCATGTTCTTTTTTAAACGGTTCCCCATAGCTGAAATTCCACGCTTCTTCATTAAAGCAGTTTTTACAGCGATGGGTACACCCTGAAACAAACAAAGATACTCTGACTCCTATTCCGTTAGCGACATCACAACTTTTTATGGAGGCGAAATTCATTACAGGTGAGTAACTCTGGATTTGATTTCTTTTGTTTTACCTACATTCCAGAAATTTTCGCCCAAATAACCGCATGTTCTTCTTGTAACGTTCATTGCTTTTTTATCTTTGTTATGGCAGTTAGGGCATTCCCATTCATTATTTTCATTAATGATTATTTCTCCGTCATAACCGCAGATATGGCAATAGTCGGATTTGGTATTAAATTCGGCATATTGAATGTGATCGTAAATATATCTTACCAACTCTTCCAAAGCTGCCAGATTATGGTTCATATTCGGAATTTCGATATAAGAAATGGCTCCTCCGGATGAAATCGGTTGGAATTCGGCTTCAAATTCAAACTTGGAGAAAGCATCAATGTGTTCTCTGACATCTACATGATATGAGTTGGTGTAGTAGCCCTTATCGGTAATGTTTTCGATATCGCCGAATCTTTCCTTATCAATTCTGGCAAATCGATAGCATAAACTTTCGGCAGGAGTACCATATAAGGCGAAGCCGATACCGGATTCCTTTTTCCATTTTAAACAGGTGTCTCTTAATTTATTCATTACGGTCAATGCGAATTCTTTGCCCTTTTCCGTAGTTTGAGATTCACCGGTCATTAACAACGTCATTTCATAAACACCGATATATCCTAAAGATATTGAAGAATAGCCGTCTTTTAATAAATGATCGATCTTTTCTCCCGGCTTAAGTCTTGCAATAGCTCCATACATCCAATGAACCGGCGATACATCCGCAGTCGTACCGAGTAAAGCATGGTGCCTGCACATCAAAGCTTCATGGACAAGTTCTAAACGTTCATCAAGCAATTTCCAGAATTTGTCTTCGTTTCCTTCGGCTTGAATGGCAATTTGAGGAAGGTTTAGCGATACGACACCTTGATTGAAGCGTCCTTCAAATTTATAATTTCCTTCTTCATCTTTCCATGGGGCCAAGAAAGAACGACATCCCATAGGGGAGAATATGTTGCCTTCATAGTTTTCTCTCATCTTTTTGGCGGAGATATAATCCGGATACATTCTCTTGGCGGAGCATTTAACGGCAGTTTTGGTGATGTAATCGTATTTTCCGCCGGTTAAATTATTATTTTCATCTAAAACATAAACCAGTTTAGGGAAGGCAGGAGTTACATATACTCCTTTTTCATTCTTAATGCCTTGAATTCTTTGTTTTAAAATTTCTTCAAAAATCATGGCTACTTCTTCGATATAAGGATCATTATCGTCCAAGTGCATAAACAAAGTTACAAACGGTGATTGTCCGTTAGTGGTCATTAAGGTATTTATTTGATATTGTACGGTTTGTACACCTGAAGAAAGTTCGGATTTCAAACGATCCGCCACAATGGAATCAATCATTTCTTTGGATAATTTACCGGCATATTTGCTGTTAAGTTCTCTTTCGAATTTTTCTTTAGAAACTCTTAAATATTTTCCTAAATGTTTTAAGTTGATTGATTGTCCGCCATATTGAGAACTTGCCACACAGGCGATGATTTGAGTCATAACGGTACAAGCAACTTGGAAAGATTTAGGTGATTCTATTAATTTCCCGTTCATTACCGTTCCGTTATCCAACATATCCTGAATATTGATCAGACAACAATTAAAAATCGGTTGTAAAAAGTAATCGGCATCATGGAAGTGAATGGTTCCTTCTTCATGAGCTTTGCTTATTTTTTCCGGAAGTAATAATCTCCTGGTCAAATCTTTGGAAACTTCTCCGGCGATTAAGTCTCTTTGCGTTGAAGCGATAATCGCATTTTTGTTGGAATTTTCTTCCATTACATCTTTATTAGAGTGTTTAATCAGACCGAGGATAGATTCATCCGTAGTATTTTGTTTTCTTACCAATGCTCTGGTATATCGATAGACAATGTATTTTTTTGCCAGTTCAAACTTTTTTAAATCCATCAGTTTGATTTCGATAATGTCCTGAATATCTTCTACCAGCATTCTTTTTTTGCCCAGAGATTCTATGTAGTGAATGATATCCTTAATTTGTTGGGAAGTAACTTTTTCCTTGGCAGGCACTTCATTGTTGGCCTTTTCAATAGCAACCGCTATCTTTTTAGCATCGTAATCGACACTTCTTCCATCTCTTTTAATAACTTTCATATTAACACTCCCTTAATACATATTATAATAGAGTGGGTAATACAGGAAATATGTTGCAATTGCAACATATTTAAGTAATATTATATATATGAGTAATAAAGATCTGGTTAGAGAAATATATGCAAAGTTAAAGGATAGTCCTTTTGTAAGAAACAAAATGTTTGAAAAGGGAGGTATTATCGCCAATTTTATCATAAATCGTAATAATATATATTTTATCTTAAACGGAAGCGCCGCATTAATAAAAAATACCAAATACGGCGATGAAGAATTATTGGAAATATATGAACGGTTTGATTTCTTTGGGGATAATTTTTATCATGTTTCAACCAATAATGAAATGAGTGTTATAGCCAGAAATAAATGTGAAGTGTTTTTCTTCGACTTTAATATGATTTACAAGGATTTAAATTATTTTGATGTATTGATGAACATATATGAATTGTTAAATCTGAAGGTAAAAGAGATGAATGCGCATACGCAGTTATTAAGTGAAAAAACAACTCGGAATAAGCTTTTGACATATTTTAATACTTTGTCTAAAAACAGCGGAAGCCGAAATATCGAGTTGGATATGAGTTATAAAGAGCTGGCATCTTATTTATGTGTTGACAGAAGTGCGATGATGAGGGAGATTAATACCTT
This sequence comes from Bacillota bacterium, assembly GCA_041856105.1. Taxonomy (GTDB): domain Bacteria; phylum Bacillota_I; class Bacilli_A; order Erysipelotrichales; family Erysipelotrichaceae; genus UBA9076. Next base: position 2,294 of record JBHAFN010000058.1, on the reverse strand, counting down.
GGAAAATGATAGAATGATTACAAGAAACAAAAAAAGAATTAATTTAATTTATTAATAGGGTTTATATCATTTTAAACAGAAAAATTGTGCGAAAAGAAATGAGGTAAAAATATGTCGGATAAGAATTGGCAATTTGAACTTGAAGAATATTTAAAACAAGGCGAGCCTGAAAAAGCTGAGAAAAGTGCAGCATGGCAAACCGCAATCGGCTTGCAGGCAGTTGATGGACTTAGTACATCAGAGTATTTGCTGGATACCGCCAAAAGGCATATTGAGGGTGAAATTACAATTGATGAAGCTCAAAAGCGTGTTCAAAGTTATTACAAACAGCGTGCCACTCGTACAGAAATAGAGAAAGAAACTAAAGAGGCGGATATTGTTTCCGCAAAAATTGCCCGGTTGTTGGGTGAAAAAACCTTTCAGTTTTCTCCTGCTGAGTTGCTCACGATTCATCGCAGATTATTTGAAGGAGTATTTAACAACGCAGGTCAAATCAGACGGTATAACATTACAAAGAAAGAATGGGTGCTAAACGGCGATACTGTAATTTATGCAGATTTTAACAGTATCAAGGAAACTTTGGATTACGATTTTTCTATCGAAAAGCAATTCTCATATGAGGGTTTATCCGTTGATATGGCTATAAAGCACTTAGCAAAATTTACTTCTGATATTTGGCAGATTCACCCTTTCTGTGAAGGAAACACTCGTACCACTGCAGTTTTTATAATTAAATACATGAAAACTTTCGGTTTTCGTGTAAACAACGAAGCATTTGAGAAAAACTCGTGGTATTTCCGTAATGCGTTAGTCAGAGCGAATTATAATAACCTTCAAAAAGGTATTCATTCCACAACGAAATTTCTGGAAATGTTCTTTAGTAATCTTCTTTTGGATTCTGATTACAAGTTGAAAAACAGATATATTCACATTGATTATGTTGATGAAAATAAGTCCCAAAGTGTCAACCGCAAAGTTTCAAAGTTTCAATTTGACACTTTGGACTGCACTTTAGAAGAACTATCTGTCTTGGAACTGATTGCAAAAAAACCGACGGTTAAGCAACAAAAACTGGTTGAAGCAACCGGAAAATCTCTTAGCACTGTGAAGCGAATAATGAAATCTCTGCAAGATAAACAATATATATGTAGAGAAAACGGTAAGCGTTACGGTAAATGGAAAATTTTGATTGAAAATTTTGCTGAAAACAAAAAGAAATCAAACTAAAATAACGTTTGTTGGGGTAAATAAATTAACAAAATCTAAACTTGAACTATGCATTATTTAAAGAAACAAAAAAATTTCCATTGTTATGTCGGATATATTGATAAAATATCGGTAACTCAAAATATGTTTTTTGCGACATAATCAGTTTGTTGACAGGTTAGGACTCTGAGTAATATTTATATAAAGCCTGAGTTCCCAGATCTCCGTATCCTTTTTCTTCAAGATACTCGAATTGAGTAAGAACTTGATTTAATACAGGAAGTAGGAGGTCTTTTTTAGTTGCTTCATCTTTGGCAATTCTCATATCTTTTATAAAATGTTTAATATAAAATCCCGGATTATAATCTTCTATTAAAACTTTCTTAGATACGTTTTCAAGTTGTGAAGAAGCGGCAGCTCCTTTAGAAATAGCCTTTAATACGGTGTTAATATCCAAACCTTGTTTGATAGTATATATAATTGCTTCCATGCTGCCGGCAATAGTACCGGCTATAGCTATTTGATTAGCCATTTTACAATGCTGTCCGCTTCCCGATTCTCCGATGTAGTTTAAAGTTGTACCCATTGCTTTAAAGATGTCTGAAGCTTTTTCATAGGCTTCTTTATTGCCTCCTACCATTATTGTCAGAGTGGCATTTTTAGCGCCGATATCTCCTCCTGAAACAGGAGCATCTAAAAAATCTAAATTCTTTTCTTTAGCTTGTTGATATATTTTTTTCGCAAGACTTGGAGAAGAGGTTGTCATATCTATTAATAAAGTATTTTCTTTAACATTCTCCAATACCGCATTGTATGTTTCTTCAACATCTTTTGGATAACCTACAATAGTAATTACCACATCAACATCTTTGACACAGTCGGCAATGCTTAATGTACAAATGGCCCCAAACTCTTCAAGGGCTTTAGCTTTGGAAGTTGTTCTGTTATAAACGTTAACTTCAAAATTGTTTTTTAATAAGTTTTTAACCATAGATGAACCCATAACTCCGGTTCCGATAAAAGCGATTTTCATATTTTCCCTCCTTAAAATTTACAAACATTTATTGGTTTATTTTCTATAAATGCAT
>JBHAFN010000057.1:0-11297 GCA_041856105.1 Bacillota bacterium | reverse complement strand
CCACAAAAGATAGAGCGGGAGATATCGTTCCGGTTATCATTACCGCATATGAAGACAAATCGTTTGATTTCGTTTTAAAAACAACTCCTGCCGCAGTATTGCTTAAAAAAGCCGCTAATACTGCCAAGGGTTCAGGTACTCCTCACAACGTTAAGGTCGGTAAAATTTCAGCTGATAAGCTAAGAGAAATCGCTGAATATAAAATGCCGGACTTAAATGCGAACAGCGTTGAAGCTGCAATGAAGATTGTGGCCGGTACGGCTAAAAACATGGGTATCGTTGTAGAAGGAATGGAGGACTAATTAATGGCAGGAAAAAAATATTTGGAAGCCGCAAAATTAGTTGACAGCTCAATTACTTATAACTATAAAGATGCGGTAGGTCTTGCGAAAAAGACAAATTATACAAAATTCGACGCTTCAGTTGAAGCAAGCTTCTTCTTAAATGTGGATCCTCGTCAAGCTGATCAAAACATTCGTGGGGCATTGGTATTACCTAACGGTACCGGAAGAACTCAAAAGGTATTGGTTATTACTCAAGGTCCAAAGGAACAAGAGGCTATTGAAGCAGGTGCCGATCTTGTCGGCGGTAAAGAAATGCTTGATAAAATAAAAGGCGGATTCTTTGATTTTGATATCATCGTCGCTACTCCGGATATGATGGGTGAACTTGGTAAATTAGGTAAATTATTAGGGCCTAAAGGATTAATGCCTAACCCTAAAACCGGTACGGTAACCGTTAATGTTGCCAATGCGGTTAATGAAATCAAAAAAGGTAAAGTTGAATATCGTGTTGACAGAGAAGGAAATATTAACGTATTAATCGGTAAATGTTCATTTACCGAAGAACAGTTGGCGGAAAACTTTAAAGCATTATACGATACAATCGTAAAAGCCAGACCGGCTGCCGTTAAGGGTGCGTTTATTAAAAACTTAACCGTTTCTTCAACAATGGGTCCCGGCATCAGAGTTACAATTGAATAATTAAATAACGACTCCTTAAGCAATAAAGCTCAGGGAGTTTTTATTTTTAAAAAGAAAAGAATAGTAAATAAACCGAGCCTTTAAATTGTGGGTTATAATATCAATATAGTTAGCTTTAGCTAACTTAATGAATCAATCAGATTTGGAGGTGGCTTATGAAAAGCTTGATTATTAATAACCTGCATGTTTCAGTCGGCAATAAGGAAATAATCAAAGGATTGAATCTTACGATTAACGAGAATGAAATTCATGCGTTAATGGGTCCTAACGGGAACGGTAAATCAACTTTGTTGGCCGCAATAATGGGTGATCCCAAATTTACGGTTACTGAAGGTTCCATTATTTATGACGGGGTAAATATTTTAGAAATGCCGGTCAATGAGCGCAGTATTGCAGGTATCTTTCTGGCAATGCAATATCCTCAGGAAATTACCGGGGTAACTAACAGCGATTTTTTAAGAGCGGCTTTAAATGTAAGAAGGGAAACACCGATTCCGCTTTTTGAGTTTATCAAGGTAATGGAATCTACAATTCGTGATTTACAAATGACGGATGATTTGGCTCATCGATTTTTGAATGAAGGTTTTTCCGGAGGAGAAAAAAAGCGTAATGAAATAGTTCAGATGCAAATATTAAAGCCTTCCTTGGCAATGCTTGATGAAATAGACAGCGGTTTGGATGTCGATGCGATAAAAGTGGTTGCGGATGCTATAAACAGAATTCAAAAAGAAAATAGAATGAGCCTGATTATCATTTCTCACTACGATCGTTTTTATGAACTTATTTTGCCGCAGTATACCCATGTAATGGTAGACGGTAAGATTGTTTTAAGCGGTGGAGTTGAGCTTGCCCATAAGATTGATAAAGAAGGTTATGATTGGATATATGAACAGTATAATGTTTCTCCTTCTACGGTAGTAAAAAATCAAAGAGGGTAATATTATGTATGTCATTAGAGATAGTGAAGACATCTTGCTTAATCAAGGAAACAGTGAATTTATAATCGATACGGAAAGAGATATTGAATTGTCTTTCAGATCAAACGGGAAAAGCGATGTTTTTATACGTATTAATAAAGCCGGTAAAATAGTAATCAGAGGATTTATCGACAACGAGGATTGCGTTTCTTTATTGTTTTGGAATTCTTCCGACAGTAATTTGACGATTGATGAAAGCTACAATATCATGACAAATTCTCAAATAAACATTTCTTATGGTGAATGTAATGATTTTAATATAACTCGAAATACATATGTCGCTTTGCTTAATGAGGGCGCCAAGGCATGTATTTCAAGCGCTTCACTGGTTAACGCAAAGAAAAGCTATAAAATGAATATAGTTAATTTTAACAGAGATACATATGGGGAAATAAAAAATTATGCGGTTGTGCTTGGAAACGGCGAGTTATTTATTGACGCAATAGGTAAAATCGTAAAAGGGGCAATTTATGCCAAGAGTCATCAGACGTCAAGGGCTTTGTGTTTTAAAGACACTAAAGCGGCTCGGTTAATTCCGGAATTGTTAATTGATGAAAATAATGTTCAGGCATCTCATGCGATGAGCGTGGGAAGGATTGACGAAGCTCAGCTTTACTATATGCAGGCAAGAGGGCTTAGTATTGAGCAGTGTGTTACTTTAATAAGCAAAGGTTATCTTATACCTATTGTTGAAAGTATAAGTGATGAAAAATTAAAGGAAGTTTTAATTGAAGAATTAAATAATAAAATTAATGAAGTTAATTTCAGAGAGGAAGTTAAAAATGGATAATAAGGAAATAATGTCTTCTTTAGATGCTTATAAATATGGTTTTCGTGATGAAGATATTTCGGTTTTTTCGACCGGAAAAGGGCTTAATGAGGATGTGGTCAGAAAAATTTCCGCAATGAAGAACGAGCCGGAATGGATGACGGAATTCAGAGTTAACGCCTTACATACTTTTGAAAAAATGTCTTTACCTAAATGGGGTCCTGATTTGTCCGATATCGATTTTCAAGATTTCATCTATTATAAAAAAGTTATTGATAATACGGAAAACAGTTGGGATGACGTACCCGATGAAATCAAACAGACTTTTGAAAAATTGGGTATTCCCGAAGCGGAAAGGAAGTTTTTGGCGGGAGTTACCACTCAATACGAATCGGAGGCGGTTTATCACAATATGCTTAAAGAAGTAGAAAAAAAAGGAGTAATTTTTTTGGATATCGATACCGCTCTTAAAGAATATCCGCAATTATTTAAAGAGTATTTTGCGACCATCGTTAAACCTGACGATAATAAATTAGCTGCCCTTAACAGTGCGGTGTGGTCGGGTGGGAGTTTTATATATGTTCCCGAGGGAGTTAAGTTGGATAAGCCTTTGCAGTCGTATTTCAGAATCAATTCGGAAAGTATGGGTCAATTTGAAAGATCGATCATTATTGCGGATAAAGGATCCGAAATACAATATGTGGAAGGGTGTACCGCTCCCATCTATTCCAAGGACAGTTTACATGCGGCGGTTGTAGAAGTGTTTGTTAAGGAGGGAGCCAAAGTAAGATATTCATCCGTGCAGAATTGGTCTTCAAATATTTTGAATTTGGTTACCAAAAGAGCTTATGTGGAAAAAAACGGTACTATGGAGTGGATAGACGGGAATATCGGGTCAAGAATTTCCATGAAATATCCTTCATGTATTTTAGCGGGAGAATATGCCCACGGGATGTGTATTTCTATTGCGGTCGGTTCAAAAAATCAATTGCAGGATACGGGAGCTAAAATGATTCATCTTGCGCCTCATACCTCTTCGTCAATTATTTCCAAATCGGTTTCCAGAAACGGGGGAGTAACCAATTATCGTGATGAAATCAGATTTACAAAGGAGGCCGATTTTTCCAAAGCCAAAATAGAATGTGATACTTTGATATTGGATGAAAAATCCAAAAGTGATACCATACCCGATAATATAACTTTCAACAGCAATTCCATTATTGAACATGAGGCTAAAGTTTCTAAAATAAGTGAGGATGAATTGTATTATTTAATGAGCAGAGGTTTGGATGACGCGCAAGCCGCCGAAATGATCGTAATGGGATTTTTAGAACCTTTTACAAGGGAATTACCGATGGAATATGCCGTTGAGCTTAATCAGTTATTAAAACTTGATATGACCGGTTCGGTAGGTTAGGGTTGTTTTCTTATATTTTCTTAAGGATTATTGACTTTACATTATATGCTATATAGAATTTGAGATATTTGACAAAATGAACTTTTAAAGGAGCACAAGATGAAAAAAAGGCTGATTTTATGTTTGTTTGTTTTTCTGATATTGATATCGGGGTGTAATGCAAAGAAGGATGATCTGATTGAAAACGGAGATAAGGAACTTATTTTATCCAATATGGCAGATGAGGAAAGCTTTAAAGAGGTTGAAAGTATTTTGAAACTTAATCTTGATGAAAAAAGCGTCACTGAGTTTATGGGTTTTGTGGCGGATTATAATACCACAATTGAAAATATCGGCTTAAATGACGGGTTTGTTAAGATGAGTCAACCGATTTATGACGTAGAGAAAACGGATGTTGTTTGGACAAATAAAAAAGGTGATTTTGTCGGGACAAACTGTCGGATAAATACATTTATTCTTTTAAAAAGAAATATTACGGTCAACTCACAAGAAAGCAACGCAAGTTTTTTGTTTATCGATCATGAAGCGATTGCAATGGGTAAGCTTTTGGATGAAGAAGAATTAAATAAGTTTAATGTTGTTTTTTCAGGAGTTAAAACGGAGCATACCAAGGATATTAAAGTTCATGTCGAAAAGATGAAGGAACATTTTCAAAATATCGTTTTCCATGAAAAAGCGAGGATGATTTCCGTTGTAATGCATGATGATTTGGACGGTGATTATCTGTTTGTCGCTCATGTCGGGGTACTTGTTGAAAATGATAAAGAATATTTATTTGTAGAAAAATTGTCGTTTCAGGAACCTTATCAAGCCATCAAATTTTCCGAAAAAGAAGATGTTTATGATTATTTGTTGGATAAGTATGCGATTGATTATAATCAAGATACGGCAAAGCCGTTTATTATGGATAACGGGGAGTTGGCCAAATATGTCGAGTAGTTTGGTATGATTGTCTTGCTTAAGATTTTTTAATGTGAATCTTAATCAATATTAAGGCGGATAAAATAACGGATGGGTTAAAATAAAGTCATGTTAACCGGAAAAACAAAAATTTTATTGTTATTGGTGGGTGTGCTGGCTGCCGTTTTCTTGGCAGTCATTTTGATATATTTTAAGACACCCGATAAAAGACGTTTTTATCTTGAAAAGGGTTTATACGGTGCAGAGAAGATAACCGGAGGGTTTATTGTTGAAGGTAATGAGATCTCTCTCGGCAGGGAAAAATTGATGATTGACGCTAAACTTTTTACTGCTGAGGAAAAAGAGGCGATTATAAATAACTTTATATATAAGGTAGTTACGGATAAAGAAACATTCAATGATTTGGGCAGACAGGAGAGTTTCCTTGCGGAAGTTAATGATTTTGAAAAATTCTTTGATGAGGTGAGTTTTGACGGAGAGTTGATTACTTTAAGACATAGCGGGGAGTTGCCTTTAGCCATCAGCGTTACCTATGATCAAAGTCAAAACTTTTTAAACTTTTTTTTTAAAGATAAAAATTTTATTGCGACTATTATTCCTTTGTTAGAGATTCCCAAAGAGATTGATGAAAACGCTCCTATGATTGCCTTAACGTTTGATGACGGTCCGTCCGCTAAATTTACCATGGAAATATTAAATGCTTTAAATGAACATGATTCGCATGCGACGTTTTTCGTGTTGGGAAGTAAGGTAAAGGGTAAAGAGGAAATAATCAATTCCATAATTGATTCCGGTTCTGAAATAGGCGGGCATTCATGGGATCATCCGCATCTTACGCAAATTAGCGAATCTGAGTATGAAAGACAATTTTTATGGGTTAAGGATGTGGTAAGGGATGCTTCTTATAGTAATTATGAAATCAAGCTTTTCAGACCTACCTATGGAGAGTTTAATAAAAAGATAAAAGAGTATTCTCCTTATCCTTTAATATTGTGGAGTATAGATACTCTTGATTGGAAAAACAAAGATGCCGATTTGATTGTTGAAAGAGTTTTAAACGAGGCAAAAGACGGAAGTATAGTGCTTATGCATGATACCCATGAAACCACTAAAGATGCCGCCGTCAGACTTATTCCGCTTTTAAAAGAAAAGGGTTTTAGAATTGTTACGGTGAGTGAAATGTTTGCGGCGAAGGGGATAACTTTAGAGATCGGAAAAGTATATAATAATGCAAAGTAAAAGCCGCAATTTAAGCGGCTTTTATCGGTTATGGGATAATGAAGTTTATTCTTTTCTTTCCCATTTATATCTGGTTGCGGCTTGTTTCCAAATTGCCCGATTTTCTGCGGTATCAGGGGGTTCCGATTCTCCGAATATGGCTTTTATCCAATGTCCGTCCGTCGGATTGGGAAAGATTATATATTTTATGCCGTATAAGTCTTTATCTTCTGCCATGAGATTATTGCGTTCTTCAACGTCCGATACATAATACTTACGACTGAAATCATTCAGATTGTCGCCCAACTTCACGATTACATCATGGGTTTCTTCGATTTTTTGATGAATTTCTTCCTTGTTGGAAGTATCCATGAGTACATATAAATGTTCTTCATCCGCATATGGGAAGTTTAAGGCTTTGATGTTGTTTAAAGCATATGCATAGGTGTTTTCACCTTGATCTCTGCTGGTAACGTAAAATACCGCCACATTGTTTTCCTTGCAAAAGTCTAAAAATTCTTTTGCGCCGGCAGTGGGAGTCATTTTGTTTTCCGGAATCCATGCGTCCCAAATTTCATCATCGAACGCTTCAATATCTTGTTCGATTAAATAACCCCAATATTCCAGCGGAGTGGCGAGCGTATCGTCAAAATCCGTAACAACCGCCAACGGTTTATCTGTGTCCGTATGATTTTTTAAAGCTTCTTCCACATACATTCTGGCGATATTAAATCCTTGATAATACAAAGCGTTGTATTCGGCGGCATTTTGTTTCCATGCGACCGCAACCATGAAGTTGTTTGTGTTTACATCTTCAATTGTTGAATTTGAAGTTGTCGTTGTCGTTTGGTTTGATTCGGTTTGGGTACATCCTATCGTAATAATTACCAGTATAATACTTAAACAAAATTTTATATATTTCATTTAAAATTATGCCTCCTTTGTTTCAGTATAGGATTGCGGGTAGTTATTGTCAATTTCGGTTAAATAGGGATTATAAAATTAAATTATAAAAAATTAAGTGCTTTTTGATAAATTGCTTTTATAATAAGAGTATATAATATTTTTTTATTATAGATAAGTCGGATAGATTTTTTATATATGGTATATTCAGGAGCAGCATTATGGACGAAACAAACAATCGGAAAGAAAAAAAGCCGTTTGATACAAGGCTGATGCAAGAAAAGTTAAAAGGGGATACTTTTCCACAAGATTGGGACGAGTTTCTTGATGATAATATAAGACTTTTTTTTGATAATCTTTTAAATGAGAGCGGACTTAAGAAAAGCGACATAATTCGTAAAGCCAATCTTTCCAGAGTATACGGCTATCAACTTATGGAGGGCAGAAGAAGAGGTAAAAGAGATTACTATCTTTTAATTGCGTTGGCCATGTCTTTAAATTTAAAAACCACTCAACGAATGCTTGCGGTTGTGCAATATGGGGCGTTGCATCCGCTTATTAAACGGGATGCGGCGATAATCTTTGCGATTAATCATAAATATGACAGTATCAAGACATATGAATTTATGAGTTCATTGGGTTTACCTCCTTTAGATGACGGTACGGAAAACGAATAAATCTTTTCAGTGTATGCAATATGCAGACATCCGCCAGGAAATATAATGATAAAGTATGGTTGAGATTTTTAAGGTTTGATTTATTTTAACGGGCAACCATAACGTTTAAATAGTAAGTAGTAACGGAGGATGAAATGAATCGAATAAGAAATATACTGTGTAAATGTTTGGTTTTTATACTGATTGTCAGCGGTTGTAACTCAAAAGAAAGTATTAAACCTGACGCAAGCGATATTGCCGAAATTTCAACGGCAGCCGGTTTTCTTGCGGCGAAGGTGGAAAGCGAAGAAGGGTTTATAGCCGGAAAAGACGGTAATAATCAAACAAATAACTATGCTTATTTATATGATAACGCAATAGCGTTAATTGCTTTATCTTATGTTGAAGCATATTGGCATATGCAGAAAATTGCCGATGCGATTGTATTTGCGCAAAATCACGATCGTAAATTTAATGACGGCAGATTAAGAAATGTTTATGTTGCCGGTAATCCTAAAAATGATTCCGGATGGTCAATAGTGGCGGGGGAAGTATCAATCAGATTGCCGGGATTTTGGAAAGACGGCAAGTGGCAGGAAGATTCCTATACGGTTTCAACCTCAACGGGGAATATGGCTTGGGTAATTTTAGCGTTATGTATTTCTGCAGAAAATTCTCCTTCCGATAAAGCCCGGGAATATCTTGATGCGGCAATCAGAGCTGCTGATTTTGTGCTTACCTTAAAATCGGACAGCGGAGGATTTACGGCGGGTTATGAGGGTTGGGATGATAATCAGATAAAAGTAACCTATAAGTCAACGGAACATAATATCGACCTTATTTCCGCTTTTGAAAAAATATCAAAAATGATTTCAGAAAGCGATCCCGATAAGGCAAAAGTATATCTTGATGCGGCTAAGCATGCCGAAGAATTTGTTTTTTCAATGTATGATGATGAACTTAAATGTTTTTATACCGGTACAAAGGCGGACGGAAAAACGGTAAGTGAAGGGGTAATTCCGCTTGATGCCAATTCTTTGGCGGTTCTTTCTCTTGGGGATGATCTTGATAATGCCTATGATGTGATTTCTTTTGTTGAAAAAATGATGGCGGTAGGAGAAGGGTTTGATTTCAGTGCGGGTGATTTGGACGGCATATGGAATGAAGGAACGGCGCAAATGGCGGTTTGTTATGCAATACTTAACGCTTCAACCAAATATAATGATGTAATCAATTATCTTAAAACTCAGGAAGATAAAAACGGCAGTATTCCGGCTGCCGATAGAAACGGGGTTTCAACGGGTTTTGTTGTTTCGGGGTCAAATGTTTTATGGGAATATAATAATTCGCAAAGCATCGGAGCGACCGGTTGGTATGCGTTTGCGCAAATGAGAGTCAATCCTTTAGCCCGGGGTGAATGATATGTTTAAGAAGTTTTTGACAAGAAAAAAAAGAATTCCCGAAATATTGGGGAATGGTATAAGCGGGGTTTGGCCGTATGTTGTTTGTTTGATTTTTAACGCTGCCATGCACATATTTCTTTTTATCTTGTATGGTTATTCTTTGAATAATTTTATAAGACTTTTCTTGTCGTTTATTTTTTTTATATATCCTTTTCATTATGTAGCGGATGTCATTTGGTCTTTAAGACCTTCAGTTTGTGATATTCTTTCGGGTAAATTGGCGATTAACAGAAAATATTATATGAATTCCGCTCGAAAAGAAATTGATCAAAGTCTTCTTTTGCCTGTTACAATCAGTATTCCCGTATATACCGAAAATAATGAAGTGATATTTGAAACGATCAGACAAAGTCTTATCGCTTTAAAAAGATATCGTGAATTTAGCGCTCAATCAGCCAATATTATCGTGTCTGACGACGGAATTGCCGTTTTACTTAACGGGGAATGTACAAAAGAAAAAATTGAACAAATTATTAAAAACTATACGGAAAATAAAACTCTTCTTTCCGATGAAGAAATAAAAGTTGCTCAGCGAATTGTTTTTTATCGGGCGCATGAAATAGGTTTTGTCATCAGACCAAAACACGGCAGGGCGGGATTGTTTAAAAAAGCGTCCAATTTAAATTATACATTGCGTTTGGGGAAATGTATTGCCGATGGTCAAAGTCTTGAATCCGTTTTTGAAATGTGTGTCGATTTTAAGGGCGGTTATGGGGAAGGTAACGTAATTACCAATGAAATTATTTTGTTGTTGGATAAGGATTCGGGAGTAAATGAAAGAATTATAGAAGCCGTTGTGCCGGAATTTTGTTTGGATGAAAAACTTGCCTATATTCAATGTGCAACAAATGCGGCAAACATGTATGATAATTATTATTCTTATGCCACAGGTCATCAGATTAATAATTTATTTCACAATATATGGCCATGTAAAGCTTTACAAGGTTATTTCGTTCCTTTGGTCGGGCATAACGCTTTTTTAAGAAAAAGTATTTTGGAAAAAAGCGGGTTATGGTCGGAAGACAAGGTTTCCGAAGATTTTGATAAAGCGATATGTTTTTATAATATGGGTTATCATGGTAAATATGCCCAAATTAAAGGACTTGAGTTTACGGAATATGTAAGCAGAACTTTTATGGAAGAAACCGGAAAACAGAGAAGATATGCATATGGACTTTTTGAAATGATTTTTGACGGTACGGTAAAAAGGGGTAAAACTCGTAATTGCGATATGTTTTATATGATCCTTTATTTCTTGTCGGCGGTTAATGAAGTTATGTTGCTTCCGACGGTGTTGTTTGAATGTTACTTCGGGGATATTTATATATTGTGGGCGGGGTTTATCTTTTGTAATATATGCTTTATTGTTCTTCCAAGGATAAGGGGGATTATTATGGACAGAAGGTTACCTAAAGAATATTCTGAAAAATTGATTCATACGGTGATTATTGCATTTTCTTTTGTCGGACATTCCTTTTCCATTCTTGCCGGGGCGTGTCGTTATTTTGCCAATAAAATAAAAACAAATTCTACCCCGTTTCCTTCCACTAATGTGGATAAATTTGAATATTGTTTTAATGACGGAATAAAACTAATCGTAGAATATATAAGAAAAAACAAAGCGTTTGTTTTAATTGCCTTGCTTTGTTTGGATAGAGGTATATATTTATTTACCAGAAAGGGTATTGAGCCGATAACCTTCTTTACTTATATTTATATTTTGTTTTTTGCCGTATTTATTCCTTTTTTGCTTACCCCGCAGCTTTTTGCCGGATTACGTTTAAGAGCGGATATCTTTTTACCTAGGGCGGAAAATGAGTATAAAAAATCTCTATTGAATAATAAACGCTTGGATAGAAACAAAACATTTAAGCATAAAATAATTACTCCGATGATAGTAAGTTCATCCTTAGATAATGTGCTTGATGATAATGATATAGAAACTTTTCTGACTTCATATAACAAGACGCTTCAGGAAACGATTTTAAAT